>NZ_JBHZDA010000097.1:0-27281 GCF_042755665.1 Streptomyces sp. NPDC059142 | reverse complement strand
TGCGGGGGCGCCCCCGCCCGCGCCCGGCCCCACCCCGCCCCGCCGGGTGCGCCGGGGCCCCGGCGCGGTGTGCCCCGGCGCCGGACGACCGCCGCGCGGTGCGCGACGACGCCCGCGCGGCGCACTACGGTGCTCTCCGTCCGTCGCTTCCGAGGAGTTCCCGCGTGTCCGAGTTCTTCATTCCCGACCCCGAAGGTCAGGTCCCCACCGCCGAAGGGTACTTCGGTGCCTTCGGCGGCCAGTTCATCCCCGAGGCGCTGGTCGCCGCCGTCGACGAGGTCGCCGTCGAGTACGACAAGGCGAAGAGCGACCCCGCCTTCGCCGCCGAACTGGACGACCTCCTGGTCAACTACACCGGCCGGCCCAGCGCGCTCACCGAGGTCCCCCGGTTCGCCGAGCACGCGGGCGGCGCGCGGGTCTTCCTCAAGCGGGAGGACCTGAACCACACCGGCTCGCACAAGATCAACAATGTGCTCGGCCAGGCCCTGCTGACGAAGCGGATGGGCAAGACCCGGGTCATCGCCGAGACCGGCGCCGGACAGCACGGGGTCGCCACCGCGACCGCCTGCGCGCTGTTCGGACTCGAATGCACCATCTACATGGGCGAGATCGACACCCAGCGCCAGGCCCTGAACGTGGCCAGGATGCGGATGCTCGGCGCCGAGGTCGTCCCCGTGAAGTCCGGCAGCCGCACGCTGAAGGACGCCATCAACGAGGCGTTCCGCGACTGGGTCGCCAACGTCGACCGCACGCACTACCTGTTCGGCACCGTCGCGGGCCCGCACCCCTTCCCCGCCATGGTCCGCGACTTCCACCGGGTCATCGGCGTCGAGGCCCGCCGCCAGATCCTGGAGCGCGCCGGACGGCTGCCCGACGCCGCCGTGGCGTGCGTGGGCGGCGGTTCGAACGCGATCGGGCTCTTCCACGCGTTCATCCCCGACGCACAGGTCCGTCTGGTCGGGTGCGAGCCCGCCGGACACGGCCTCGCGACCGGCGAGCACGCCGCCACCCTCACGGCGGGCGAACCCGGCATCCTGCACGGCTCGCGCTCGTACGTCCTCCAGGACGAGGAGGGCCAGATCACCGAGCCGTACTCGATCTCGGCGGGGCTCGACTACCCGGGCATCGGCCCGGAGCACGCGTACCTCAAGGACAGCGGGCGCGGCGAGTACCGGGCCGTGACCGACGACGACGCGATGCGCGCGCTGCTGCTCCTCTCGCGCACCGAGGGGATCATCCCGGCGATCGAGAGCGCGCACGCGCTGGCCGGGGCGCTGGAGCTGGGGCGTGAGCTGGGGAAGGACGGCCTGATCGTCGTCAACCTCTCCGGGCGCGGCGACAAGGACATGGACACCGCCGCCACGTACTTCGGACTGTACGACGACGCCGCGGCCACCGGCGACGGCAGCGGGACCGGTAACGGCGGGAACGGGGAGGACGCCAAGTGAGCGGGAACATCGGGCTGCTGAGCGACACGCTCGCCACCGCCAAGGCCGAGAACCGGGCCGCGCTGATCGCCTACCTCCCGGCGGGCTTCCCCACCGTGGACGGCGGTATCGCGGCCGTGAAGGCCGTCTTCGAGGGCGGCGCCGACATCGTCGAGGTCGGGCTGCCGCACAGCGACCCCGTGCTCGACGGCCCCGTCATCCAGACCGCCGACGACATCGCGCTGCGCGGCGGCGTGAAGATCGCCGACGTGCTGCGCACGGTCCGGGAGGCGTACGAGGCCACCGGCAAGGCGGTGCTCGTCATGACGTACTGGAACCCGATCGACCGGTACGGCGTCGAGCGGTTCACCGCCGAGCTGGCCGAGGCGGGCGGCGCCGGGTGCATCCTGCCCGACCTGCCCGTCCAGGAGTCCGCGGTCTGGCGCGAGCACGCCGACAAGCACGGTCTGGCGACCGTCTTCGTCGTGGCGCCCAGCAGCAAGGACGCCCGGCTCGCCACGATCACCGAGGCCGGCAGCGGCTTCGTCTACGCGGCGTCGCTGATGGGTGTCACCGGCACCCGGACCTCCGTGGGCCTGGAGGCCCAGGATCTGGTGGTACGAACCCGCGCCACCACGGATCTGCCGATCTGTGTCGGGCTCGGGGTCTCCAACGCCGAGCACGCCGCCGAGGTCGCCGGGTTCGCCGACGGGGTGATCGTCGGCTCCGCGTTCGTCAAGCGGATGCTGGACGCGCCCGACGCGGCGGCCGGGCTGGTCGCGGTGCGCGAGCTGGCCGGTGAGCTGGCCGAGGGCGTCCGCAAGCGCTGACCGTCCGGTCCCGGGGACACCGGGCGGGCGGGTCACCCGTACGGGTGGAAGTGGGACCGGGGAGGTGCGCAGGCGCCTCCCCGGTTCGTTTGCGGGGAGTGAGCGAGAAGAACCGTGAGGCAAAGAGGAGCGCGAGAGAGCGGCTCCAGCAGGAACGTGTGGCGGACGCGGCGCGCGAGAAGCGCAGGCGCACGCTGATCATGGCGGCGGCCGTGGCCGGGGTGCTCGGCATGGTCGGTGTCGTCGGGGTGATCGCGGCGAACGTGAAGAAGGACAGAGGGGCGGAAGCGGCGGCCGCGGTGAGCGCGCCGTCCGGTGTGAGCGGCAAGGACGACCTGGCGATCCCCGTGGGGGCGACGGACGCGCCGTCCACCCTCACGGTGTACGAGGACTTCCGCTGCCCGGCCTGCGCCCAGTTCGAGAACGGCTTCCGCAGTGTGATCCACGAGCTGGAGCGGGCGGGCGAGCTGAAGGTCGAGTACCACCTCGCGACGATCATCGACGGCAACATGGGCGGTACGGGCTCGCTGCGCGCGGCCAACGCCGCCGCGTGCGCGCAGGACGCCGGGAAGTTCCCCGCGTACCACGACCTGCTCTACGCGAACCAGCCGATGGAGACGGACGACGCCTACGCGAAGAACAGCAAGCTGCTGGAGCTGGCGGGCAAGGTGGACGGTCTGGAGTCGGCGCCCGGCTTCCGGCAGTGCGTCGAGAAGGGCGAGCACGACCGGTGGGTGGGGAAGGCCGCCGAGGCGTTCCGCACGGGCGGCTTCTCCGGGACGCCGACCGTGCTGCTCAACGGGGAGGCGGTCTTCCCGAAGAAGGGCGCCGAGGACATCACCCCGGGGAATCTGAAGAAGTGGGTGCAGGAGGCCAACAAGGGCAGGAAGCCCGGCACGGCCACACCCACGGCGCCCTCCTCGATCCCGGCGGACGGCCCGCAGCGGGGCCAGCGGGGCCCCGACGAGGCGCCCGCGTCCGAGCCCGCGTCCGGGGCGGTGACGTCCGTGCCCGGGGCGGCGACCGAACCCCAGGCCCAGCCGGGCACGCTGCCCGCCGCCTGAGCGGGGGGGCCGAAGGTCCCGGAAGGCCCGTGATCACGGAGAAAAAACGCCGGGCGGGTTGCCGCAGCTCCCGCCCGGCACTGTACCGTCGGGTCTGATATGGACCTTGCCTACATTCCCAGCCCGTCGACCGGAGTGCTCCACCTCGGACCACTACCGCTGCGCGGCTATGCGTTCTGCATCATCATCGGTGTCTTCGTCGGCGTCTGGTACGGCGGCAAGCGGTGGGTCGCCCGGGGCGGAAAGGTCGGCACGGTCGCCGACATCGCTGTCTGGGCGGTGCCCTTCGGACTGGTCGGTGGCCGTCTCTACCACGTGATCACCGACTACCAGCTCTACTTCAGCGAGGGCAAGAACTGGGTCGACGCCTTCAAGATCTGGGAGGGCGGCCTCGGCATCTGGGGCGCGATCGCGCTGGGCGCGGTCGGCGCCTGGATCGGCTGCCGCCGCCGGGGCATCCCGCTCCCGGCGTACGCGGACGCCATCGCGCCCGGGATCGTCCTCGCGCAGGCCATCGGCCGCTGGGGCAACTGGTTCAACCAGGAGCTGTACGGCAAGGCGACGGATCTGCCGTGGGCGCTGAAGATCTCGGCGGGCCCGAACCGGGAGGCCGGTCTCTACCACCCGACCTTCCTGTACGAGTCGCTGTGGTGCGTGGCCGTCGCGGTCCTGGTCGTCTGGGCCGACCGCCGCTTCACGCTGGGTCACGGCCGGGTCTTCGCCCTGTACGTCGCGGCGTACTGCGTGGGGCGCGCCTGGATCGAGTACATGCGCGTCGACGAGGCGCACCACATCCTGGGCCTGCGGCTGAACGTCTGGACGGCGGTGCTGGTCTTCCTGCTCGCGGTCGCCTACATCGTCATCTCGTCGCGGCTGCGGCCGGGACGCGAGGAGATCGTGGAGCCGGATCTCGACGCGAAGTCCGACACGGCGGACGGCGGGTCCGAGGCCGGGTCCGACGCTACGGCGGACGGCACGGCGGACGCCGAGAAGGCCGGTGCGAAGGCCGACGCGAAGTCCGGCCCGGACGCCACCGATACCGGGAAGACCGCCGCCGGCAAGACCGGCAGCAGCTAGGCGTATCGACCACGGTGTACGACGGCGGCCCGGCCCTGTGCCCGGCCGCCGTCGGCGTTTCCCGGTGCCGGTGCCGGTGCCGGTGCCGGTGGCCGTCCGGGCCGGCGGACGGGGCGCTCCCCGTCAGGTGACCGTCGGCGCCCCCCGTACCGCCAGGGCCAGCGTGCGCCGCGCCGCCGCCACGATCGCCGCGTCCACGAAGCGCCCGTCGACCAGCGCCTGCGCGCCCGCCTCCCCGGCCGCCGCCTCGACGATCTCCTCCGCCGAGGCGATCTCCTGCGGGGAGGGCCGGTAGGCGCGTTCGATCACCGGGAGCTGGCGCGGATGGATCGCCGCCCTGCCCAGCAGGCCCAGCGCCCGGCCGTGGCGGCAGGAGGCCGCCAGCCCTTCCAGGTCCCGTACGTCGGGGAAGACCGACTGGACCGGGGGCGCCAGCCCCGCCGCGCGGGCCGCCACCACGGCCCGGCCGCGCGACCAGTCCAGACCGCTGTCGTCCCGTACCCCCAGATCGGCGCGGAGATCCGCCTCGCCCAGCGCGAGGCCACGGACCGCCGGGTGTGCGGAGGCGATGGCGTGGGCGTGCTCCACCGCGAGCGCCGATTCGAGCAGCGCGTAGAGCGGGGTCCCGGGGGCGCGGGCCGCCGCGCGGTGGATGTCGGAGGCGTGGGTGACCTTCGGCAGCCGCAGCGCCTCCAGCCCCGGCAGCGCGGCGACGGCGGGCAGGTCCGTCTCGTCCGCGATCCGCACATGGACGGGGACCGGATGGGGCCCGGCCAGGAACTCGGCGGTGGCGGCCCGCGCGTACGCCCTGCGCTCCGGCGCCACCGCGTCCTCCAGGTCCACGATCACCACATCCGCGCCCGAGGCCAGCGCCTTCGCCATCACCTCCGGCCGGTCCCCGGGAACGTACAGCCAGGTCAGCGGGGTGGGCGTGGCGCTCACAGCGCGCCCTCCGCACGCAGCCCCGCGATCTCGCCCGCCGACAGGCCCAGCTCGGCGAGAATCGCGTCCGTGTCCGCGCCGTGCGGCCGGCCCGCCCAGCGGATCGCGCCGGGGGTCTCGGAGAGCCGGAAGAGGACGTTCTGCATCCGCAGCGGCCCCAGCTCGGGGTCCTGGACCTCGGTGACCGAGTCCAGCGCGCGGTACTGCGGGTCGGCCATCACGTCGCGGATGTCGTGGACGGGCGCGATCGCCGCCTCGGCCCGCTCGAACGCGGCCAGCGCCTCGTCGCGGGTGTGGCGGCCCATCCAGGAGGCGACCGCGTCGTCCAGCGTGTCCGCGTGACCGGCGCGTCCCGCGCCCGTCGTGAACCACGGCTCGTCGATCAGCTCCGGGCGGCCGACCAGCCGCATCACCCGCTCCGCGACGGACTGCGCCGAGGTGGAGACCGCCAGCCAGCAGCCGTCGGAGGTGCGGTAGGTGTTGCGGGGCGCGTTGTTGCGGGAGCGGTTGCCGGTACGGGGCTGGACATAGCCGAGCTGGTCGTACCAGAGCGGCTGCGGCCCCAGCACGGTCAGGATCGGCTCGATGATCGCCAGATCGACCACCTGGCCCCGGCCGGTGACGTCCCGCCCGCTGAGCGCCGTCATCACCGCGTACGCCGTGGCCAGCGCGGCGATCGAGTCGGCGAGGCCGAAGGGCGGGAGCGTGGGCGGCCCGTCCGGCTCGCCGGTGACGGCGGCGAAACCGCTCATCGCCTCGGCGAGCGTGCCGAAACCCGGACGGTGCGCGTACGG
Source organism: Streptomyces sp. NPDC059142 (assembly GCF_042755665.1). NCBI lineage: Bacteria > Bacillati > Actinomycetota > Actinomycetes > Kitasatosporales > Streptomycetaceae > Streptomyces > Streptomyces sp. NPDC059142. The sequence continues at coordinate 21,147 of NZ_JBHZDA010000097.1, read as the reverse complement.
TCCGAACTGGCCGAAGCAGGTCACCCGGGCCAGGACGAGGCGGGGGTTGGCCAGGGAGAGTTCGTCCCAGCCGAGGCCCCACTTCTCCAGGGTGCCGGGCCGGAAGTTCTCGACGATCACATCCGTGCGCGCGGCGAGGCCGAGCAGCAGCTCACGGCCGCTCCGGGTGGAGAGGTCGAGGGTCATGGTCCGCTTGTTGCGGCCGAGCAGCTTCCACCAGAGGCCCACGCCGTCCTTGGCGGGGCCGTGCCCGCGCGAGGGGTCGGGGCGGGTGGGGTGCTCGACCTTGATCACCTCGGCGCCGAAGTCACCGAGGAGGGTGGCGGCCAGCGGACCGGCGAAGAGCGTCGCGAGATCGAGGACGCGCATCCCGGCGAGGGGGAAGGGGCGGGCGGCGGCTTCGGTGGAGGCCTTGGCGGAGGCTTCGCCGGCGGGGGAGGTCCTCCCGGCCGCCGGGTCGTCCGTCGGGTCGGTCGGATCCGTCTGGTCGGTCATCGTGCCTCGGTCTCCGTATCCGTATGCGTATGCGTATCCGTCGGAGTCTCGGTATCGGTATCGGTCTCGGTGCGTACGGTGCGGGTGGCCTCGCGGGTCAGTTCCGCGAGGGTGTCGAAGCCGGTGCCGTGGAAGCCGCCGACGGAGGTCGTGAGCCGGTTCTTGAGCGGCGCCGTCCAGCGGTCGGGGAGCCTGGCCGGGTGCCCGGCCAGCAGCCCGGCGATCGAACCGGCGCTCGCGCCGTTGGAGTCGGTGTCCCAGCCCCCGGACACGGCACGGCAGATGGAGCCGCTGAAGTCACCGTCCGCATGGGTGAGCGCGGCGGCGAGCAACGCGGCGTTGGGTACCGCGTGGACCCAGTGGTAGTGGCCGAGTTCGGCGTGCAGTACGTCGGCCACGGCGTCGAACTCCCTCTGTCCCCGGGCCGTTTCGATGCCGAGTCGGACGGCCTCGGCCAGCCGGGAGCGCGGTGGTACGACGCGGAGTCCGGCGCGCAGACAGGCGTGCACATCGGCGCTGCGGGCCGCCGCCGCGATGACCGCCGCGACGAACATCGCGCCGTACACCCCGTTGGCGGTGTGGCTGAGCGTCGCGTCCCGGTGGGCCTGCGCGGCGGCGGACGCGGGGTCGCCGGGGTGGGTCCAGCCGTGGACGTCGGCCCGGATGGCGGCCCCGATCCACTCCCGGAACGGGTTGCGGTACCGGGCGGTCTCCGGCGGCTCGATCCCGGCGAGCAGATTGCGGTACGCGATCCGCTCGGCGGTGAACGTACGCCCGGCGGCCAGCTCGTCCAGCCACACCCGGGCGAGCTGCGCGGTGGTGAACTCCGGTCCGTGGCGCCGCAGGAGCAGCAGGTTGAGGAGCGGATAGTCGAGGTCGTCGTCCTCGGGCATCCCGTCGATGTTCTCGGCGAGCGAGGTCGGTGCGGAGCGCCGGTTCCAGGGGTACGCGGCGGCCAGTCCGGCCGGTACACCGCGCGCGGTGAACCAGGTGCGCAGTGGCCAGTTGCCGGTGGCGCGGCCCAGGGCGCGGATACCGGCGAGGGGAAGCTTCTCGACGGGCTTGCCGAGCAGACAGCCGGCGGCGCGGCCCAGCCAGGCGGCGTGCAGGGCCGGTTGGGTGAGGGCGGCGCGGGGGCCGCCGTCCCATGGCTCCGGCGGACCTGGCGCGTCCCCCGGTACGGCCGTGCCCCCGGCTCCGGCCGGGTCCCGCGGTGCGGTGGGCCAGGACGGGCAGGCCGCCCGGATCGCGGCCAGCTCCGTGGGCTCGGCCCCGGCGCGCGGGACGGGCAGCTCGGCCAGCTCGTCGAGCAGCCGCCCGGCCAGCGACCGCAGCGCGGGAGAGGCCGGTTCCGGCGAGACGCCCGCGCGGTCCGGGGCGGGCGCGCCGCCCGCCGCGTACCAGCGGCCGGCGATCTCCGCGGCGTCGCGGCCGTCCTCCGCCGCCTGGCGCAGCTCATGGCCGACCAGATCCTCGGGCTGCACCCAGGTGAGCCGCAGGCCCGTCACCGTACCTCCTGGAACGGACGCCCCGTCAGCCGGGCGAAGGCCGACTCGTGGGCGCGGCGCCGCTCCCTGTCCCGCGCGAACATCTCGTACGCGACCTCCGTCAACTCCCGTGCGGGGGCGTGCAGATCGAGGCGGCTCGCCTCGGCGACCCGGTCCGCCCACTCCGCGGGGACCGCCGCCTTCCCGCCCAGGGCGCCCGCGAGCGCGCCGCTCATCGTGGCGATCGAGTCGCAGTCCCGGCCGTAGTTGACCGAACCGAGCACCGTACGGCGGTAGTCGCCCGCGCCGATCAGCAACATGCCCAGCGCGATGGGGAGTTCCTCGATGGAGTGCAGCCGGGAGGGTCTGCGGGCGCCCAGGGAGGGGGCGCGGTAGTGCGGTCCCACCGTGTCGAAGGGGGCGACGGCGTCGCGCAGCCCGCGCAGCGCCGACTCCGTGCAGCGGTGGCGGGAGGCGACCTCGCACACCGCCTCGATCGCCGCGCGCGTGCCGTCCTTCGCGACGCCGAGGCAGGTCTCCACCACGGTGGCGGGCGTGGCGTCCGGCGCGCAGGCGGCGGCGACGGCCGCCGCGAAGACCCCGGCCGCCTCCCGTCCGTACGAGGACTGGTGCGCGCCCGCCACCTCGATGGCCTCGGCGTACGCGGCGCGCGGATGCGCGGCGTTGACCAGTCCCACCGGCGCCATGTACATCGCGGCGCCGCAGTTGACGATGTTGCCCGTGCCCGCCTCGCGCGGGTCGACATGCCCGTAGTGCACCCGTGCGACCAGCCACTTCTCGGCGAGGAAGATCCGCTGGAGGGGCAGCGCCTCGGTCTCCAGCTCGGGGATCCAGCGCGGGGTGGAGATCAGGTCGGGGACCAGGTGCTCGGCGATCGCGTACGCGTCGAGGTGGTCGCGGACCGTGGTGTACACCCGGATCAGGGCGTGGGTCATCAGGGTGTCGTCCGTGATGTGGCCGTCGCCCTTGTGGTACGGCGCGAGGGGGCGGGCGGTGCGCCAGTCCTCGTGCCACGGCCCGACGATGCCGGTCACCCGGCCGCCGTGCCGCTCCACGATCTGCTCGGGGGAGTACCCCTCGACCGGTCCGCCGAGCGCGTCGCCGACGGCCGCGCCGGTCAGCGCGCCGGCGATCCGGTCGGCGAGGGTCGGTGCGGCGAGGGCCGGTGCCGTGGGAGGTGCGGGGGAGTCAGGTGTGCCGGGCGTCGGGGGAGTGCTCAGCGTCGTCATGTCGGAATTGTCCCCCCGGGGCGGTCAGTTCCGTGGCCGTGAGCCGCTCGGCGAGTTCGACCAGATCCGTCCCGGCGAGCCGGGGCAGCGCACACCCCGCGAGGGTGCGACAGGCGTCCCGCCAGGCGACGGGCACGGCGTCCCCGCCGCCGAGCGCGCCGGTCAGCGCCCCGGCCAGCGCGGGGGCGGAGTCCGCGACCCGGGAGAGACAGGCGGCGGCCGGTACGGCGCCGCTGACCTCACCACGGGCGGCGAGGGTCAGGGCGAGGGCGACGGGGACGGTCTCGGCCGCGGCGATGCCGTAGCTGTAGACGTGGTCGACGATCTGATGTTCCAGCAGCGGTACGAGGGCGAAGGCGCCGGCCGGTTCATGGGCGAAGTCCCGGGCGAGTTTCACGGCGTGGCGGGCGTTGCGGCCGATCTCCGTGGTGCCGGGGAGCTGGGAGAGCGCGGCGTCCACGGCCTCCTCGGGGTCCGCTCCGCCCAGCGCGGCGGCGACGGCCGAGGCCATCGCGCGGGCGCCGTGCACCCCGTCGCCGTCCTGGGTGTACCGGGCGTCGAACTCCGCGAGCGCGGCGGCGCCGGCCGGGTCGCCGGGGTGGACGATGGCGAGGACGGCGGCGCGCACACAGGCCGCGTCGTCGAAGTAGTGCGGGTTGTCATGGCCGGTGGCGGGCGGGCGCAGCCCGGTGGCGAGATTGCCGAGACCGGCGCGTACGGAGATCCGGGCACGCAGCGGCGGCACCGCCGACTCGACCTCGGGCGCGCGGGCCGCCGCGGCGGCGATCTCCCCGGCCAGGGCGTTCCAGGCCCGGTCGACGGCGACGCGCATCCTGCGGCCCGCGGTGAATCCGTCGAAGCGCCGGCCCGCGGCGGCGAGCACGCACCCGGCGGCGAAGGCGGCCCACTCGGCGTCGTCGGAGGGCCCGAGCCGGAGCGGTTCCGGCGGCTGGTTGAGGGCGATGGGGACGGGGAGGGTGGTGGTCGCGTTCTGCTCGGCGAAGGTGTCCAGCTCACGGGTGAGCCGCCGGGTCCACTCGGGCATCCGGGCCGCCCGGTGGCGTGCGGCGGGCCAGCCCGCGCCGTCCCCGGCGGCGAGTCCGAGGAGCAGGCCCTCGATCCGCCGCGCCGGATCGCGTCCGGCGGGGAGGTCCCCGGCGCGCGGAACGCCGAGGTGGAGGAGGCCTCCGGCCACCCGCACGAGGCGCCGCCCGGACACGTCCGTACGCGCGGTCTCCGGGGCCGACGCGTCCGTACGCGCCGCGTCCGGGGCGAGCGCCACGCCGGAGCCGTATCCCCGTACGACGGCCCCGCCCGGGGCGCGCCCCGCCGTCCGCCGTGCGTCGTCGCGTTCCGCCGTCATGAGGCCGCCTTCCCGTCGTCGTACGAAGCGTCGTACGAAGCGTCGTACGGATCGTCCTCGCGCGGATCGCCGTCGTGCGCGCCGTCGCACGTGCCGCGGTCGCACGTGCCGTGGTGGTGCGCGTCGTGGTCGCACGCGACGTGGTGGTGCGCGTCGTGGTGGTGCGGCTCGCGGTCGAACAGGTCGTCGTCGTACGGCGTGAGCAGGTCCGCGATGTCCAGGACGTGGTAGCCGCGCATCGAGGGCAGACAGCTTCCCCGTACCGGGCCGATGGCCGAGGCCCACTCCGAGGGGATCGCGCGGGCCCCCGACAGGGCGCCCGCCAGCGCGCCCGCGACCGCCGCCGTGGTGTCCGCGTCGCGGCCCATGTTGACGGCCGTGAGCACCGATGTACGGAAGTCGCCGCGCGCCGCCGCGAACGCGCCGAAGGCGAGGCCGACCGCCTCGGGGGCCAGATCGGTCCACGGGTAGCCGCCGATGACCACCGCCGAGCGGACCGCGCGTTCCCTGGTGAGGGTGTCGGGGTAGGTGCGCTGCGCGGCGACGACGCCGCGGCGCAGGGTGCGGGCCGTCCAGGAGTCCATGGGGACCACGGAGAGCGCGGCGGCGATCACCGAGGCGGGTCCGGCGCCCGTCATCGCGGCGGCGACACCCGCCGCGACCGCCCGGCCGCCGTAGATGCCCTCGCCGTCGTGGCTGACCCGGCCGTCGACGGCGACCAGGCGGGCCGCCTCCTCGGGGCGGCCCGCGGCGAAGACCCCGAACGGCGCGGCCCGCATCGCGAGCCCGTCGCTCCAGGCGTGCCGGTGCTGGGCGGTGATCGGCGCGGCGAGCCCGCGCCGCAGGTTCTCCAGGGTGCCGCGCTCGCTGAAACCGGCCCCGCGGAACGGGCCCTCGTCGTGGTCGGCGAGCCAGTGGTGCCACGCCTTCTCGACATGCGCGACGGTCAGGGCCGAGCCGTGCCGGGCGAGCAGCAGCCCGGAGAAGACGGCGTACTCGGTGTCGTCCGTACCGGCCGGGTGCTCGGCCACGAACCCCTCGATCCGGCCCCAGCGGCGCCGGATCTCGGAGGGCCGCATGTTCTCGGCGGGCGCCCCGAGCGCGTCGCCGACGGCCAGTCCCAGCAGTGCGCCGCGCGCCCGGTCGCGTACCACCGCGACCCCGGCGGCGGGGTCGCATGCGGTCTGTTCCACGGCGTGCCCCCTCACCTCGGCCTCCGCACCCACGGCGCCTTCTGCCATCCCTGCCACACGGAACACCGGACGAGTCGGACGGCGCCCCGCTGTCACCCGGGTGGCATTCCCGGCGCGGGGCGCGCCTGCCATGCTCGTCCCCATGACAGCGGACGGGACGCGGATCGAACCGGCGCGGACGGCGGACGTCCATCAGGTGCTCGCCGACCATGCCCGCTACTGGGGCGAGCGCGATCTCCGCTCGCTGCACCAGCTCGCACTGGTCCGGGAGTTCGGCGCGACCAGCCTGGTGGCGCGCGCCGGGGACACCATCCGCGGCTATCTCTTCGGGTTCGTCACCCCGACGGGCACGGGGTACGTCCATCTCGTCGCCGTCCGGGACGACGCGCGGGGCACCGGCCTCGGGCGACGGCTGTACGGGGCGTTCACCGAGGCCGCGCGGGGGCAGGGCGCGCGGCGGCTCAAGGCGATCACCTCGGTGGGCAACACCGGTTCTCTCGCCTTCCATCGCCGGCTCGGTTTCACCGTGGAGATGGTCGAGGACCATGACGGGCCGGGGCGGCCCATGGCCGTCCTCCACCGCGACCTGCCGTCCGACGGCCCGTACGCCTGACCGCCTTTCTTTCCTCTCCCCACCCTCTCTCCTGCCTGGTAAGTACGGCCTTCCTTGCTGGCGGGAGCGATTTTTCGTGCGTATTTTCGAAGCGTTGGGGGGTGTGCGCCGGTCCGCGGACGGACCGGGATCCGCCCCCGTGAAGGGGAGAAGCAATGTCCATCATCGAAACCGAGGCCACGCTCCACGAGGCCCACCGTGACAATCACACGCACCGCGATGTGAACGGCGGCTGGCTGCGCCCCGCGGTGTTCGGCGCGATGGACGGGCTGGTCTCCAATCTGGCGCTGATGACCGGGGTCGCCGGCGGCGCCGTCTCGCAGCAGACGATCGTGATCACCGGACTGGCCGGGCTCGCCGCGGGCGCCTTCTCCATGGCCGCGGGCGAGTACACCTCCGTCGCCTCCCAGCGGGAGCTGGTGATGGCCGAGCTGGACGTGGAGCGGCGGGAGCTGCGCGCGCACCCGGCGGACGAGAGGGCCGAGCTGGCCGCGCTCTACGTCTCCCGGGGCGTGACGCCGGACCTGGCTCTGGAGGTGGCCACGCAGCTCTCGCGCGACCCCGAGCAGGCGCTGGAGATCCACGCCCGTGAGGAGCTGGGCATCGACCCCGACGACCTCCCCTCGCCGCTGGTCGCCGCCGTGTCGTCGTTCGGCTCCTTCGCGCTGGGGGCGCTGCTGCCCGTCCTGCCGTATCTGCTCGGCGCCACCGTGCTCTGGCCCGCGGTGCTGCTCGCCCTCACCGGGCTCTTCGCCTGCGGCGCGCTGGTGGCCCGGGTGACCGCGCGGAGCTGGTGGTACAGCGGACTGCGGCAGCTCGTCCTCGGCGGTACGGCGGCGGCGCTCACCTACGGACTGGGCGCCCTGTTCGGTGCCGCGCTCTGACGGTCCGCGCCGCGCGGCCCCGTCCTGCCCACCGGACACCTCCGCCCCGTACGTGCCCGCCACGCGCCGTACATGCGTACGACACATGGCGCGGCCGAAAACTTTCCCCCGCCCGGCCCAGCGCGGCGGGGGAAATCGTCCCCCCTGTGACCTACGTCCCTGGGCATTCCGGCCAGGTGGATGCGACACTATGCCTGGCGCCACATATGTAGCCGTTACCCGGCGGTTTCGAGTCGTTCATCACCGGGCATGAGCCGTAGGCGCCGCAGGCAATGAAGCCCGCTCCGCCACAGCCGAACGGACGACGATCTGTCCGTCTGCGCCCCCACATCCACCGCTACGAGCGGTGTCCACATGCTGGAACGTGCTATCCGCTTCCCGAGAAGCTTTCCATCATGTAACCTGCACGAAATTTCTTGGAGGGCCAGCGTCGTCCCTCGGTAATCGCATATGCCAAGCCGATACACACGACGACGGGAGAGCCGATGCGTTCCGACGCCTGGTCGCCCATGGACGGTCGCCCCGCCCCGCAAGGGATGTACGACCCCCGTAACGAGCACGACGCCTGCGGCGTCGGCTTTGTGGCCACCCTCACCGGTGTTGCCAGCCATGAGCTGGTGGAGCAGGCGCTGACCGTACTGCGCAACCTCGAACACCGCGGCGCCACCGGCTCCGAGCCCGACTCCGGCGACGGCGCGGGCATCCTGCTCCAGGTGCCGGACGCCTTCCTCCGCGAGGTCACGGACTTCGACCTGCCCGAGGCCGGCTCGTACGCCGTCGGCATCGGCTTCCTGCCCGCCGACGACGCCACGGACGCCGTCTCACGGATCGAGACGATCGCCGCCGAGGAGGGCCTGAACGTCCTCGGCTGGCGCGAGGTCCCCGTCGCCCCCGAGCTGCTCGGCTCCACCGCCCGCTCGACGATGCCGGCCTTCCGCCAGCTCTTCGTCGCGGACGGCACCAGCACCGGCATCGCCCTGGACCGCAAGGCGTTCCTGCTGCGCAAGCGCGCCGAGCGCGAGGCCGGGGTCTACTTCCCCTCCCTCTCCGCCCGGACCGTCGTCTACAAGGGCATGCTCACCACCGGCCAGCTCGAACCGTTCTTCCCCGACCTGTCGGACCGCCGGTTCGCGACCGCCGTCGCCCTGGTCCACTCCCGGTTCTCCACCAACACCTTCCCGAGCTGGCCGCTCGCCCACCCGTACCGCTTCGTCGCGCACAACGGCGAGATCAACACGGTCAAGGGCAACCGCAACTGGATGCGCGCCCGCGAGTCCCAGCTCGCCTCGGACCTCTTCGGCGCGGACACCGCCGCGAAGCTGGAGCGGATCTTCCCCGTCTGTACGCCGGACGCCTCCGACTCCGCCTCCTTCGACGAGGTCCTGGAGCTGATCCACCTCGGCGGCCGGTCGCTGCCGCACTCCGTGCTGATGATGGTCCCCGAGGCGTGGGAGAACCACGACTCCATGGACGCCGACCGGCGCGCCTTCTACCAGTTCCACGCCACGATGATGGAGCCGTGGGACGGCCCCGCCTGCGTCACCTTCACCGACGGCACCCAGGTCGGCGCCGTCCTCGACCGCAACGGGCTGCGCCCCGGCCGCTACTGGGTGACCGACGAAGGACTCGTCGTCCTCTCCTCCGAGGTCGGCGTCCTCGACATCGACCCGGCGAAGGTCGTCCGCAAGGGCCGCCTCCAGCCCGGCCGGATGTTCCTCGTCGACACCGCCGAGCACCGCATCATCGAGGACGACGAGATCAAGGCGTCCCTCGCCGCCGAACAGCCCTACAAGGAGTGGCTGGAGACCGGCGAGATCGAGCTGTCCGACCTCCCCGAGCGCGAACACATCGTGCACACGCACGCCTCGGTCACCCGCCGCCAGCAGACCTTCGGGTACACCGAGGAGGAGCTGCGCGTCCTGCTCGCCCCCATGGCCCGCGCGGGCGCCGAGCCCATCGGCTCCATGGGTACGGACTCGCCGATCGCCGCGCTCTCCGCCCGGCCCCGGCTGCTCTTCGACTACTTCACCCAGCTCTTCGCGCAGGTCACCAACCCGCCGCTGGACGCCATCCGCGAGGAACTGGTCACCTCGCTGCGCTCCTCGCTCGGCCCGCAGGGCAACCTGCTGGAGCCGACCGCCGCGTCCTGTCGCAGCATCACCCTGCCCTTCCCGGTGATCGACAACGACGAGCTGGCCAAGCTCGTCCACATAAACGCGGACGGCGACATGCCGGGCATGAAGGCCGCCACGCTCTCCGGTCTCTACCGGGTCAGCGGCGGCGGCGACGCCCTCGCCGCCCGTATAGAGGAGATCTGCGCCGAGACCGACGCCGCCATCGAGAGCGGCGCCCGGAACATCGTGCTCTCCGACCGGCACTCCGACGCCGAGCACGCCCCGATCCCCTCGCTGCTGCTCACCGCGGCCGTCCACCACCACCTCATCCGCACCAAGCAGCGCACCCAGGTGGGGCTGCTGGTCGAGGCCGGCGACGTCCGCGAGGTGCACCATGTCGCGCTGCTCATCGGCTTCGGCGCCGCCGCCGTCAACCCGTACCTCGCCATGGAGTCCGTCGAGGACCTGGTCCGCGCCGGTACGTTCATCGAGGGCCTGACGGCCGAGCAGGCGATCCGCAACCTGATCTACGCGCTCGGCAAGGGCGTCCTCAAGGTGATGTCCAAGATGGGCATCTCCACCGTCGCCTCCTACCGCGGCGCCCAGGTCTTCGAGGCCGTCGGCCTGGACCAGGCGTTCGTCGACAAGTACTTCAACGGCACCGCCACCAAGATCGGCGGCGCCGGACTCGGCATCGTCGCCCAGGAGGTCGCCGCCCGGCACGCCAAGGGCTACCCCGCCTCCGGGATCTCCGCGAGCCACCGCAAGCTGGAGATCGGCGGCGAGTACCAGTGGCGCCGCGAGGGCGAGCCCCACCTGTTCGACCCCGAGACGGTCTTCCGCCTCCAGCACGCCACGCGCACCCGCCGCTACGACATCTTCAAGCAGTACACCGGCCGGGTGAACGAGCAGTCCGAGCGGCTGATGACGCTGCGCGGCCTGTTCAACATCACCTCCGGGCGCGCCCCCGTGCCGCTGGACGAGGTCGAGCCCGCCTCCGAGATCGTCAAGCGCTTCTCCACCGGCGCCATGTCGTACGGCTCCATCTCCCAGGAGGCGCACGAGACGCTGGCCATCGCCATGAACCAGCTCGGCGGCAAGTCCAACACCGGCGAAGGCGGCGAGGACGCGGACCGGCTGTACGACCCGGCCCGCCGCTCCTCCATCAAGCAGGTCGCCTCCGGCCGCTTCGGCGTCACCAGCGAGTACCTCGTCAACGCCGACGACATCCAGATCAAGATGGCCCAGGGCGCCAAGCCCGGCGAGGGCGGCCAGCTCCCCGGCCACAAGGTCTACCCGTGGGTCGCCAGGACCCGGCACTCCACCCCCGGCGTCGGCCTGATCTCCCCGCCGCCGCACCACGACATCTACTCGATCGAAGACCTCGCCCAGCTCATCCACGACCTGAAGAACGCCAGCCCGCAGGCCCGCATCCACGTGAAGCTGGTCTCCGAGGTCGGCGTCGGCACCGTCGCCGCCGGTGTCTCCAAGGCACACGCCGACGTCGTGCTGATCTCCGGCCACGACGGCGGTACGGGCGCCTCCCCGCTCACCTCGCTCAAGCACGCGGGCGGCCCCTGGGAGCTGGGCCTCGCCGAGACCCAGCAGACGCTGCTGCTCAACGGCCTGCGCGACCGTATCGTCGTACAGACCGACGGCCAGCTCAAGACGGGCCGCGACGTCGTCATCGCCGCGCTGCTCGGCGCCGAGGAGTACGGGTTCGCGACCGCGCCGCTCGTCGTCTCCGGCTGCGTCATGATGCGCGTCTGCCACCTGGACACCTGCCCGGTCGGCATCGCCACCCAGAACCCGGTGCTGCGCGAGCGCTTCTCCGGCAAGGCCGAGTACATCGTCAACTTCTTCCAGTTCATCGCCGAAGAGGTCCGCGAACTCCTCGCCGAGCTGGGCTTCCGCAGCCTCGAAGAGGCCGTGGGCCACGCCGAACTCCTCGACACCGAGCGCGCCGTCGACCACTGGAAGGCCCAGGGCCTCGACCTCGCGCCGCTCTTCCACGTGCCCGAGCTGCCCGAGGGCGCCCCGCGCCACCAGGTCGTCGAGCAGGACCACGGTCTGGAGAAGGCCCTGGACAACGAGCTGATCAGGCTCGCCGCCGACGCGCTCGGCGCCGACAGCGCCGAGGCCGCCCAGCCCGTCCGCGCCCAGGTCGCCATCCGCAACATCAACCGGACCGTGGGCACCATGCTCGGCCACCGGGTGACCAAGAAGTTCGGCGGCGCGGGCCTGCCCGACGACACCATCGACGTCACCTTCACCGGCTCGGCCGGCCAGTCCTTCGGCGCCTTCCTGCCCCGCGGGGTCACCCTGCGCCTGGAGGGCGACGCCAACGACTACGTCGGCAAGGGCCTCTCCGGCGGCCGGGTCGTCGTACGCCCCGACCGCGGCGCCGAACACCTCGCCGAGTACTCGACCATCGCCGGCAACACCATCGGCTACGGCGCCACCGGCGGCGAGCTGTTCCTGCGCGGTCGCACCGGCGAGCGCTTCTGCGTCCGCAACTCCGGCGCCACGGTCGTCTCCGAAGGCGTCGGCGACCACGGCTGCGAGTACATGACCGGCGGCCACGCCGTCGTCCTCGGCGAGACCGGACGCAACTTCGCGGCCGGCATGTCCGGCGGTGTCGCGTACGTCATCGACCTCGACCCGGACAACGTCAACGCCGGGAACCTGGCGGCCGTCGAACCCCTCGACGACAGCGACAAGCAGTGGCTGCACGACGTGGTGCGCCGCCACCAGGAGGAGACGGGCTCCACCGTCGCCGGGAAGCTGCTGGCCGAGTGGGAGACCGCCGCCGAACGCTTCAGCAAGATCATCCCGACCACTTACAAGGCAGTGCTCGCCGCCAAGGACGCCGCCGAGCTGGCAGGTCTCTCCGAGACCGAGACCACCGAGAAGATGATGGAGGCGGCGACCAATGGCTGACCCGAAGGGCTTCCTGACCACCGGGCGCGAAGTCGCCACGTCCCGCCCCGTCGAGGAGCGCGTCAAGGACTGGAACGAGGTCTACGTTCCGGGCTCGCTGCTCCCCATCATCAGCAAGCAGGCCGGGCGCTGCATGGACTGCGGCATCCCGTTCTGTCACAACGGCTGTCCGCTCGGGAACCTGATCCCCGAGTGGAACGACTTCGCCTACCGCGAGGACTGGACGGCGGCGAGCGAGCGCCTGCACGCCACCAACAACTTCCCGGAGTTCACCGGACGGCTCTGCCCGGCGCCCTGCGAGTCCGCCTGCGTCCTCGCGATCAACCAGCCGGCCGTCACCATCAAGAACGTCGAAGTCTCCATCATCGACAAGGCGTGGGACAGCGGCGACGTCACCCCGCAACCCCCCGAGCGGCTCTCCGGCAAGACCGTCGCCGTCATCGGCTCGGGACCGGCCGGCCTCGCGGCGGCCCAGCAGCTCACCCGGGCCGGCCACACGGTCGTCGTGTACGAGCGCGCCGACCGCATCGGCGGGCTGCTGCGCTACGGCATCCCCGAGTTCAAGATGGAGAAGTCGCACATCAACCGCCGTATCGAGCAGATGCGCGCGGAGGGCACCAAGTTCCGTACCGAGACGGAGATCGGCCGGGACATCACCGCGCAGACGCTCCGCAAGCGGTACGACTCCGTGGTCATCGCCGCGGGTGCCACCATCTCCCGCGACCTGCCCGTCCCGGGCCGCGACCTCAACGGCATCCACTTCGCCATGGAGTACCTGCCCCTCTCCAACAAGGTGCAGGAGGGCGACCTGACGGTCTCCCCGATCAGCGCCGAGGGCAAGCACGTCGTGGTCATCGGCGGCGGCGACACCGGCGCGGACTGCGTCGGTACGGCGCACCGCCAGGGCGCCGCCTCCGTCACCCAGCTGGAGATCATGCCGCAGCCCGGCGCCGAGCGCGCCGCGCACCAGCCGTGGCCGACCTTCCCCATGCTCTACAAGGTCACCTCCGCGCACGAGGAGGGCGGCGAGCGGCTCTACTCCGTCTCCACCACCCACTTCGAGGGCGACGAGGACGGCAACGTCCAGTCCCTGCACCTGATCGAGGTGGAGTTCAAGGACGGCAAGCTGAACCAGAAGGCGGGCACGGAGCGCGTGATCCCCGCCCAGCTCGTCACCCTCGCGATGGGCTTCACCGGCACCGACCAGCAGAACGGCCTGGTCGAGCAGTTCGGCCTGGAGCTGGACGAGCGCGGCAACATCGCACGGGACGCGCAGTACGCGACCAACGTGCCCGGCGTGTACGTCGCGGGCGACGCGGGCCGCGGCCAGTCCCTGATCGTCTGGGCGATCGCCGAGGGCCGCTCCGCCGCGGCCGGCGTCGACCGCCACCTCACCGGGGCCAGCGACCTCCCCGCCCCGATCCGCCCCACCGACCGGGCGCTGATGGCCTGATCCGTACCATTCAAGACTCCCGTACAACGGCGTACGGGCGGTGTAGGCCCGGGGAGCGTCTCCCGGGCCCTCCCGCAAGACGCGGCGCCTGCCTCAAGTCCCCGACCGGACCCCTGGCAGGCGCCGTGGCGTGCGTGGGGCCGCATCACCGAACCAGTGCGAGAATCACGGGAATTCACCCCCGCCGACCGCAGAGGACGCGCATGGTCACCGCTCCCGGTTCCGCCCCTTCCGGCATCAGCCTGCGCAAGCTGGAGGAGACCGCCCCCGCACTGGTCGGCCTCTACAAGAGCGCCAAGGTCTCCCTGGAGAAGAACGGGCTCGGCGGGGAGCGCGCCGCCGTCTACCTCGTCCTCGACTACTCGGGATCGATGCGCGAGTACTACCGGGACGGCACGGTCCAGGCCCTCGCGGACCGGGTGCTGGGACTCTCGGCGAACCTGGACGACGACGGGATCGTCCCGGTCGTCATCTTCTCGACGGACATCGACGCGGAGACGGACATCTCCCTGGCCGGGCACGAGGACCGTATCGCCAAGATCATCTCTTCGCTGGGGCACATGGGGAAGACCAGCTACCACCTGGCGATGGACGCCGTGATTGACCACTACCTGGACAGCGGCTCGACCGCGCCCGCCCTGGTCGTCTTCCAGACGGACGGCGGCCCGATCAGCAGGCCGGCGGCCGAGCGCTATCTCTGCAAGGCCGCCCGGCTCCCGCTGTTCTGGCAGTTCATCGGCTTCGGCGACCCGGACAGCCGCCAGTTCGACTTCCTCCGCAAACTCGACGAACTCCCCGTCCCGCAGAAGCGGGTCGTCGACAACGCGGGCTTCTTCCACGCGGGCCAGGACCCGCGCGAGGTCCCGGACAGCGAGCTGTACGACCGGCTGACCGCCGAGTTCCCGCACTGGCTGGCCGCCGCACGGGCCCAGGGCATCGTCCCGTGACCCTGCGCGTCCTGCGTGCCGGGAGCCGCGCCGCCGTGCCGTGGCGCAACGGCGGCGGCGTCACCCGTGAGATCGCCTCCTGGCCCGAGCACGCCGGTACGGCCGGATTCGACTGGCGGATCAGCCTCGCGGAGGTCGCCGGGGACGGCCCGTTCTCCGTCTTCCCCGGCGTCGACCGCATCCTGACCCTGGCCGAGGGCGCGGGCATGGACCTCACCGTCGGCGGGCGGCGCCGACGGGTGGACGAGCGGTACGCCCCGGAGTCCTTCCCCGGCGACCTGCCGACCGGCTGCCTCCTCCTGTCAGGCCCGGTCGTCAACTTCAACGTCATGTACGGCAGGGACCGTACGGTCGCGGAGGTCACCGTCGTGCGGGGCACTGCACCCGTCCCCGTACCCGGCGCGGACGGCGGGACGGTGGTGGCCGTGGCCCTGGAGACCCCGGTCGTCCTGGAGACCGGGGCGCCCCGGGGCACCACCCCGCTCGACCGCTACGACGCGGCGGTCCTGACGCCCGGCGCCGGCCCGGTCACCCTCCACGGCGAAGGGCGCACCGCGCTCGTCACGCTCCGGGCCGTCCCGCCCGCCCGGTCGCGCCGATCCGGTCCTCCCCGACCGTCTCCAGCCTGAGCGCCCCGCTCGGGCAGATGTGCACGGCCTCCCGGACCCTGTCGAGGTCGTCCTCCCCGACCTCCTCGGCCAGGACGACCACCGTGCCCTCGTCCTCGCTCTGGTCGAACAGCTCCGGCGCGGCGAGGACGCACTGACCGGCGCCCACACAGCGCGTACGGTCCGCGACGATCCGTGGTGCGGTACTCATGAGGAAGCTCCTTTCACCAACTGACCGGCATCTCGTAGATGCCGTAGACCGAACTGTCGTTCTTGAACGGCAGCTTCTCGACGGGCGCCGCGAGCTTCAGCCCCGGAACCCGCCGCACCAGGGTGTCGAAGACGATCTGCAACTCCATCCTGGCCAGGTTCTGCCCCAGGCACTGGTGCGCGCCGAAGCCGAAGGCGAGGTGGTTACGGGCGCCCCGCTCGATGTCCAGCGCGTCCGGGCGCGGGTAGACCGCGGGATCGTGGTTGCCCGCGTTGCTGAGGACGAGGACTCCCTCGCCCGCCCGGACCAGCACCCCGCCCACCTCCACGTCCTCCGTGGCCACCCGGGAGACCACGGCGTCGGCGATGGTGAACGAGCGCAGCATCTCCTCGACGGCGGCCGGCGTCCTCCCCGGGTCCGCGCGCAGCGCCGCCAGCTCCTCCGGATGCTCCAGCAGCGCCAGTGTGCCCAGCGAGATCATGTTCGCGGTGGTCTCATGACCCGCGATGAGCAGCAGGAACGCCAGACCGACCAGGTCCTCCCGGTCGTACGAGCCCTCCTCGCGGCGCTTGACGATCTGCCGGCCGAGCAGATCGTCGGTCGGCTCCCGCTCCTTGTCCGCGATCAGCGTCCCCAGATACCCCTGGAGCGCGGCCAGCGCGTGGTGCTTCTCTTCGTACGACGGGGAGCGGCCGATCAGCCGGGACGAATGGAGCTGGAAGAACTCGTGATCCGCGTACGGGACCCCCAACTGCTCGCAGATGACCAGCGAGGGCACCGGCAGGGACAGCGCCGTCACCAGATCCGCGGGCCGGGGCCCGGCCAGCATGGCGTCCAGGCACTCGTCCACGATCTGCTGGATACGCGGCTGGAGCCCCCGCATCCGCCGTACGGTGAACTCGCCCAGCACGGCCCGCCGCGCAGTACCGTGCTCGGACCCGTCCATGCCGATCATCGTGGGCCTGGCCTCCGAGGCCAGCTTCCGCGCCGACGGACTGAGCGCGGGGAACCCGGGCGCCTTCCGGTCCGAGCTGAACCGGGGATCGGCCAGCACCGTACGGATGTCCTCGTGCCGCGTGATCGCCCACGCGGTGGTGCCGGTGGGCAGCGAGACCCGCGCGACCGGAGTCCGCTCGCGCAGCCGCTCGTACTCGGCGGGCGGGGCGTAGGGGCAGGTACGGGCGAGCGGCATGGTCACGTCGGACCGGTCGGTCACGTCGGACCGGTCGGAGACATCAGGGGGATTGCTCATCGGATCACTCCATTCCAGGCAGTGGAGCCAAAGCGGGATCACCTGTGCACACACTCGACGCTAACTAAGTGGAGGTTTTTCGTCCATATGAGGAGTGGCAGAATCGGCCATCCCCGTACGGAGAGGCGGTGACATGGCGCAGGACCCCGCAAGACCCCTGCGGGCCGACGCCCGGCGCAACCGTGACCAGATCCTCGCGGCGGCCAAGCGGGTGTTCGGAGCCCAGGGCCCCGACGTGCCCATGGAGGAGATCGCCCGTCGGGCGGGCGTCGGCATCGGCACCCTCTACCGGCGCTTTCCCGACCGGACCTCACTCATCCTGGCCGTCGCGCACGACAGCTACGCCCAGGTCATCACCGGTGCGCGGGCCGCCCTCGCCGAGGAGTCCAGCGCCTGGAACGCCCTGGTGAGACTCCTGCGGACGTCCCGCGAACTCCAGTTGAGCGTGCAGCTCACCATCCTCTCCCCGCTGGTCTCACGCGCCGTCGTGGCGGACCCGGAAGCCGCCGAATTCCGGCGCGAACTGCTCACGATCCTGGACGAGGTGGTGCGCGCCGCCCAGGAGGAGGGAACGCTGCGCCCCGACGTCGGAACCGGCGACGTGGCCGCACTGCTCTCCCTGCTGCTGCGCCCGATGCGCGCGGTCTCCGACGCGGCGTCCTGGCAGGTCTCGGAGCGGGCGATGGCCCTGCTGCTGGACTCCCTGCGCGCCCCGGGAGGCTCCACGCTCCCGGGCGGACCGCTGACCCTGGACACCCTGAAGGCCGGCTTCACCGCCGAGCCGCACTGACGGGCCGCCCGGACCGCCGTGAAGTGCGTCACAGGGGTCCGTGGCGGGTGAGGTCCGGCGGGCGGTGCGGGCCGGTGGCAACGGCCCACCGTCGTCCGCCGATCGGGCGGGCGCCCTCGCGCGGCGCCGGGCGGAGCGCCGCCCGGCCGGCCGGAGGGAGACTTAGGCCACCCTTCCCTGCCGCCGGAGTGGCTGGTAGGGATGGTGGGGTTCCGTCCGCACATCGGAAGTCTCGCCATGAACCAGGACAACGCCCACGAGCTCACCCGCTTCATGATCGACCTGACCTTCGAGGAGGCCCGGCGCCGTACCGAGGTCGTGGCCGCGCTCGGTCCCGACTGGGACCCGGTGGCCGCCCTCCAGGGCGAGGACGAGGCGTACGCCCTCCTCTACTCGGGCCTGGACGCCGAGCAGCAGCGCACCTACGACATGCTGGTGGCGGCCGGTGTCCTGCCGGGAGAGGGTCCGGGCCGTGCGGCTGCCCATTGATCCCCAGGCGGACCCCGCCCGCCGCGCCTGGGTGGCCTGCCCCGTCTGCGACGACGCCCGCCACTGCGCGACCTGCGCGGACCGCCGCAACTGCGGTGAGCACTGGCGCTACCTGATCTCCAACGACGGGCCGGTCGTCCATCTCCAGTGCCCGCGCTGCACCCATCTGTGGTCGTGGAACACCCGCCCCGGCGTCCCCCGCCCCGGCGGCCCCTGCTCCTGACCCGAGCCTCTCCCGCCCGGCGGTCGAACGCCGGAAGAATGGCGACAGGAGATGTCGGGTATTCCTGACCGACTGGCCCCATGACATTCATCCGGGCCGATTTCGTCTCGACGGAGCCGCGCTTCGCCGAGGCCGTTCGGCGGCGATTCGAGAAGTACTCCCACCGTGTGCTCGCCACCGTCGGAAAAGACGGCTCCCCGCGTGTGACCGGGCTCGAAGTCACCTTCCTCCGGGGGGAGTTGTGGCTCGGGATGATGCCTCATTCGTGGAAGGCGCGGGATCTGGGGCGCGATCCGTGATTCGCCCTGCACGCGAATCCGGGCCCGGACGACCGAATGGCGGACGGGGACATCGGGATCGGCGGGCGCGCGGTGGAGGTGCGGTGCGGGGCGGTGCGGGCACGGTCCGCCGCCGATCGGTCGCCGCCGGAGCCGTTCCTGCTCTTCCGGGCCGGCCCCGAGGCGGTCGTGCAGACCACCGTCGACAGCTCTGACCTGCTGGTACGGATCTGGCGACAGGGGAGCCCCGTCCGCACCCCGCGGCGCGGCGCGGATGCGGGCCCGCCGCGCGAGGACCCCGGGAGAACCCCGCGGGCCACCCCCGTGGTGATCACCTTCCCGGTCGCGGTGAAGGGGGCCGAGAAGGGCCCGAAGGGCCCCCGGGCGCCACCGGCGGAAGATCGCCGGAGTGTGAGGTGTCCCTCTCGATCTCCGCCACCGAGGCGTGCTAGACTGACTGCGTTGCAGTTTTGGTACCCATGAACTTTATGTGCGCCTGACGGGAATGTTCCTCAGGCGCATTATTGTTTTTGCCGGCTTCTCCGGATGGGGCTCAATGCGGCGACGAGGAATCCGTAAAGTGCGGATTTCCGGCTCTGCACCTGTTTTAGGAGAATGACATGGCTACTGGCACCGTGAAGTGGTTCAACTCGGAAAAGGGCTTCGGCTTCATCGAGCAGGACGGCGGCGGCGCCGACGTCTTCGCCCACTACTCGAACATCGCCACCTCGGGCTTCCGTGAGCTCCAGGAGGGCCAGAAGGTCTCGTTCGACGTCACGCAGGGCCAGAAGGGCCCGCAGGCGGAGAACATCGTCCCGGCCTGATCTCCGGACGTTGTACCTCGCAGCCGGGGCTCGCACCTGCACGGTGCGGGCCCCGGCTCGCGCTGTCCTCAGGCCCAAGGCCCAGGCCGTCCTCAGGCCCAGGAAGGCTAGTACCGAATGACTCGATCCGAACGCCCGGCACGTGCACCCCGACCTGCCGGTAAGCGCCCGGTGAACTCCCGCGCCAGGGGAGGAGCCGCGAAGGCACCCGCCCGCCGCGCCCCCGCCCGGCCGCAGGAGTTCACGCTGCCGGAGACCCTCACCCCCGCACTGCCCGCCGTCGAGGCGTTCGACGAGCTGGACATGCCCGCAGGGCTGCTGAAGACCCTCACCGCCCAGGGCGTCACCGAGCCCTTCCCGATCCAGGGCGCGACCCTGCCGAACTCCCTCGCCGGCCGGGACATCCTCGGCCGCGGGCGGACCGGTTCCGGCAAGACGCTCGCCTTCGGCCTCGCGCTGCTGGCCCGTACGGCCGGACGCCGTGCCGAGCCGCGCGCGCCGCTCGCGCTCGTCCTGGTGCCCACCCGTGAGCTGGCGCAGCAGGTCACCGACGCGCTCACCCCGTACGCCACCGCCGTCAACCTGAAGCTGACCACGGTCGTCGGCGGGCTCTCCATCGGCAAGCAGGCGGGCGCGCTGCGGCGCGGCGCCGAGGTGCTCGTGGCCACGCCGGGACGGCTGAAGGACCTCATCGAGCGCGGCGAGTGCCGGCTCGACCAGGTCTCCATCACCGTGCTCGACGAGGCCGACCAGATGGCCGACATGGGCTTCATGCCGCAGGTCACGGCGCTGCTCAAGCAGGTCGAGCCGGACGGGCAGCGGATGCTGTTCTCGGCGACGCTGGACAAGAACATCGACCGGCTCGTACGGCAGTACCTCACCGACCCCGTCGTGCACTCCGTCGACCCGTCCCAGGGCGCGGTCACCACGATGGAGCACCACGTGCTGTACGTCCTGGACGAGACGGACAAGAAGGAAGTCACCACGCGGATCGCCGCGCGGGACGGCCGGGTGCTGCTCTTCCTGGACACCAAGCGTTCCGTGGACCGGCTGGTCAAGCGGCTGCTGGCGAGCGGCGTACGGGCCTCCGGGCTGCACGGCGGCCGTTCGCAGCCGCAGCGCAACCGGACGCTCGAACAGTTCAAGACCGGTCTGGTCACCTGCCTCGTGGCGACCAACGTCGCGGCGCGCGGCATCCACGTCGACGATCTCGACCTGGTCGTGAACGTGGACCCGCCCGTCGACCACAAGGACTACCTCCACCGCGGCGGGCGCACCGCCAGGGCGGGGGAGTCCGGCAGTGTGGTCACGCTGGTCCTGCCCGAGCAGCGGCGTGAGATGACCCGGCTGATGTCCGACGCGGGCATTGCGCCGAGGTCCGCGCGGATCAAGTCCACGGACGAGGAGCTGGCGACGCTCACCGGCGCCCGGGTGCCCTCCGGGGTGGCCGTCACCATCGAGGTGCCGCAGCCCGTCGTCCAGCAGAAGCCGAAGGCGCAGCGCACGCGTACCTCCCGTCCCGCCCGGGGCAACCCGGACGGCGGAGCGCGCGCGGCCGGTGGCGGTTCGTCACGCGGCAGCCGTGGCCGCCGCGGTGGCTCCGGCGGTTCCGGCGGCGCGGGCGGCTCGGGCCGTGGCGCCCAGGGCGGCCGGCGCACGGCCGCCTGAACGAGGACAACGGCAGGTGGGGCGCCGGGGGGGTGGGGGTGGAAAAACACCCCACCCCCCCCACC
>NZ_JBHZDA010000096.1:25991-27637 GCF_042755665.1 Streptomyces sp. NPDC059142 | reverse complement strand
GGGGCGGGGGCGCCGGGGCGGTACCGCCGCCGCCCGGGGCGCCCGGCGTGCCCGGGGCGACCCCGCCCGCCGCTCCGTCGGGACCCGGTACGCCCGGCGCCCCGGCGGGTGGCTACCTGCCGACACAGTTGGCGCCGAGCATCGGCTCCTCCGTGCCCCGGCCGCCCGGCCCGCCACCGGCCGCGCCCGGCGCTCCCGGTACGCCGCCCGGCACCCCGCCGGGCGGGGTGCACCACGCCGCCACGATGTTCGCCGACCCGAGCCAGGGCCAGGGCATCCCCGGCGCCCGGCCCCCGGGGCCCCCGAACGCCCCGGGCGCCCCGCCGAACGCCCCCGGGACGCCGCCCGGCGGTGTCCACCACGCCGCGACCATGCTGGCGGGACCGGGCCAGACCGGCGGCGGTCCCGTACCGCCGCCGTCGGCCCCCCGGCCGCCCGGCCCGCCCGGTCAGCCCCCGGGCATGCCGCCAGGGGCCCCCGGAGCCCCCGGCGTCCCCGGCGGCACCGGGTCCGTCCCCCCGTACGGG
The DNA here is from genome assembly GCF_042755665.1 of Streptomyces sp. NPDC059142. Taxonomy (NCBI): domain Bacteria; kingdom Bacillati; phylum Actinomycetota; class Actinomycetes; order Kitasatosporales; family Streptomycetaceae; genus Streptomyces; species Streptomyces sp. NPDC059142. The sequence goes on along the minus strand of NZ_JBHZDA010000096.1, from coordinate 27,110 downwards.
TATCCGCCGCAGCCCTCGGGGCTGCCGACCGTCGGCCCCGGCTACCAGGCCGTACTGCGCTACCGCGCACCCGACGGCTCCGAGGCGCAGATCATCCGGCGCTCCGCACCCGGCACCCCGCACCCCGAGTGGCAGATCCTGCACGAGCTGCGCGCGATGAACGTGCCGCCGCAGCAGGTGCTCGAACTCCACACGGAGCTGGAGTCGTGCGAGCTGCCCGGCGGCTACTGCGCGCGGATGATCCGGGAGACCTGGCCGCAGGTGCGGATCACCAGCGTCGCCCCGTACGGCCAGGACCACGCCAGCCGGCAGCAGGGCATGCAGCATCTCCTCACCCACCAGGGCGAGTTGCACCAGGTCGCCGACGGCCCCGCGCGCCCCGCGCCGGTCCGGGCGCCGCTGCCGCAGGTGGCGCCCGCGCCGCCGGTGCCGCCCGAGGGGATCGCGCAGGAGCTGGCGGCGGCGTTCGGCCCGCAGGGCATCTGCCGGTTCGACCAGCGCGCCGTGTCCCGGCAGGGCGTGCCCGACCTGGTGGCGCGCACCCTGGTGTGGGCGGGGCTGCCGGCCGACTTCGGGCCGTTCTTCTGGGCGCAGCCCCCGCAGCCGGTGGTGCCGACGCTCGCCGAACTGGCCGCGCAGCGGCAGGTTCCGGCCGCCGCGGACGCGGGCTCGTACCTGGTGATGGGGAGCGATTTCGGACGGGCGCTCTGCGTCCAGTACGGTACGGCGCACATCATGGCCGTACCGGTCGAGGCGGGTCCCGGCGGGCAGTCGGCGGCACCGCAGTTCGTGAACACCGGACTGCCGGAGTTCACCCGCTCGCTGGCGCTGCTGGGACGGATGTGGCGGCTGCGCTTCGGGCTGACCCCGGAGCAGGCGGGCCGCTGGACCGTCGACTTCCAGGCACAGTTGGCGGCGCTTGACCCGGCGGCGCTGTCGTCGCCGGAGAACTGGTGGTCGGTGTTGCTGGAGCAGATGTGGGACGGATTGCTGTGACGGTTCGTTAGAACACACGCGTCGGTACGGATGACCGAGGCGCCGCCCCCCCCCCCGGGGGGGCCCCGCGCGAGCCCCCCCCCGGGGGTGTGCAGGGGCTTATAAAAAAAAAACAACCCCCCC
>NZ_JBHZDA010000096.1:10507-25981 GCF_042755665.1 Streptomyces sp. NPDC059142 | reverse complement strand
TGTTTGTGTGTCTGTTTTGTTTTTGTGTTTCCTAAAAACCCCCGGGGTTGGCCGTGCGCCCCGGCCCCCCCCCCGCGGGGGGGGGCCCCCCTCGCTGTACCCGACCCTGGCTTGTGACTCTGTGGTTCGCCCGAGAAGGGCCTTCAAGATGGGTGGTGCACCGTTGTCGGATCATGGCTTCGTGCCCGTACGTGGTCGTGGTTACCGTCCCGAACAGGTCGACCGGGAGTACGCCGCGCTGACCCAGGACCGCGACGACGCCCTGGAGCGCGTCGCTCAACTCACCTCGCTGGCCGACCGGATGGTGGGCGAGGTGGAGGTGCTCGCGGCGCGCGTGGCGGCGCTGGAGACGCCGACGTACGAGAACCTGGGCCGCCGCGCCCAGCAGATCCTGTCGCTCGCGCGGCAGGAGGACGAGACCCTGCGGGCGGAGGTGCGCGAGGAGTGCCGGGCGGCGCTCGCGGTGGCGGAGTCCGAGGCGCGGAACATACGCGAGGCCGCGCGCGAACACGCGGCCGGCGTACGGGAGGACGCGGAGGCGCACGCCGAGGGTGTGGTGGACGCCGCGCAGGACGCGGCCGACGAGGCGCGCGACGAGGCGCGGAACGAGGGGGCGCAGCACCGGGCGGAGGCGCTCGCGGAGCTTCAGGAGGTGCGCCGGCGTACGGAGCGGCTGCTGGAGGAGCTGGAGCAGAAGCACACGGAACGGCTCGCGGCGGCGGAGCGCGAGATCGCGGCGCGGGAGGCGACGCTGGAGGCCGACACGGACGAACGCACCGCACGGGCGCAGGCCAGGCTGACGGAGGCGCAGCGGGGGCTGTCGGCGGCGGGCGAGCAGGCGCGCCACCGCCAGGAGGACGCGCAGGACCAGGCGGACGAGCTGAAGGCGCAGGCCAGGGCGCGGGCGGACTCGGTGGCGCGGGACACGGAGCGGCTGGTACGGGCGCACGAGGAGGCGCGTGAGGAGATGCGGGCGCACATGGCGCACGTACGGAACAGTCTGGCGGCGCTGACGGGGAGGGCCCCGACGGAGGAGTGACGGGCCCGCGCACAGGAGGCCGGACCGGCGGCGCCGCTCGGAGGAGCCGCCCGCCGGACCCACGGGGGTGACGGGGGACTGCGGGGGACTGCGGGGGACCGGTCCTACGGGTCCCGCTGGTCCGCCGGCGGGTCCGGGAGCACCGGGAAGCGGCGCGGTGCGAGGAGGAGCAGGGCGAGGAGGGCGAGCACGCCCGCCCCCGCCGCGCCCACGTAGACATGGTCGACGGCGGTGTCCATCGCCCGGCGCAGATAGTCCGCCGCCTCGGCGCTCAGGGACCCCGGATCCTCCAGGGCCCGCGCGACGCCGTCCACGTCCTCGGGGAGTCCGGGCGTGGGCGCGCTCGCCAGCCGTTCGGCGAGTACGGAGTTGGCGACGGCGCCGAACACCGCGGCGCCCACGCTCTGGCCGATCAGCCGGCAGAAGAGGATGGACGCGGTGGCCGTGCCCCGCTCCGCCCAGCCGACCGTCGACTGCACCCCGATGATCAGCGGGAGCTGGAACAGCCCCAGCGCCGCGCCCAGCAGCAGCATGATCAGCGCCGGCTGCCAGGCGTGCCCGGGGTAGGGGAGCAGGGGGAAGGCGAGCAGGACCAGCGTCGCCAGCGAGATGCCGATGACGGCGGTCTGGCGGAAGCCGATGCGGTTGTAGACCCGGTTGGAGAGGGCCGCGCTGACCGGCCAGCTCAGGGTCATGGCGGAGAGCACGAATCCGGCGGCGATCGGACCGAGCCCGAGGACGGACTGCGCGTACGTCGGGAGGAAGACGGTCGGGGCGACCATGAGCAGCCCCAGTGCGCCGAGCGCGAGATTGACGGCCGCGATGGTGCGGCGGCGCCAGACCCATCCGGGGATGATCGGCTCGGCCGCGCGGCGTTCGACGACGACGGTGAACGCGGCGAGGACCGCGCTGGCGCCGAGGAACGCGAGCGACGGCGCGGAGAGCCAGGGCCAGGCGACCCCGCCCTGGACGAGCGCGGTGAGCAGCAGCGCGCCGGTCGCGAAGACGCCCAGGGCGCCGGCCCAGTCGGTACGCGGCCGCGGGCGCGGCGCCCGGCCCGTCCCCGTACCGCGGCTTCCCGCCGTCCCCGTACGGCTGTTCCCCGCGGCCGTTCCGGTGGCCGGGGCGCTCCGGGCGCGCTGCGGCTCGTGGAGGTACCTGACGACCAGCCAGAGCGCCACCGCCCCGACCGGCAGGTTGATCAGGAAGATCCAGCGCCAGTCGGCGTACCCGGCGATGAGCCCGCCCACCGCCGGGCCCGCCACGGACGACGAGGCCCAGACCGTCGACAGCTTGGCCTGGATCTTGGGGCGTTCCTTGAGCGGGTAGAGGTCGGCGGCGATGGTCTGCACCGTGCCCTGGAGCGCCCCGCCGCCCAGCCCCTGGACGACGCGGAAGGCGATCAGGGACGCCATGTTCCAGGCGGTGGCGCAGAGCAGCGAGCCGATGAGGAAGAGGACGATCCCGGCGACCAGTACGGGTTTGCGTCCCAGGGTGTCGGAGAGCTTCCCGTACACGGGCAGGGTGACCGTGACGGCGAGCAGATAGCCGGAGAACAGCCAGGAGAAGACGGCGAATCCGCCGAGGTCGCCGACGATCTGCGGGACGGCCGTGGAGACGATGGTGCCGTCGAGCGCGGCGAGCGCCATCCCGAGCATGAGCGCGGCGACGACGGGGCCTCGCCCGCGAGGGGCGCGCGGCCCCCCGGGTATCGCCTCCGGGTGTTTCCTGCCCTCTGCGCGGCCCGTGTCCTTGGTGTGTCCGGTGTCCTCGGTACTTCCTCCGGAGCCGCTCACAAGTTCCCTTCCCCGTACACGTATCTGGTCGGGGACACCTTCTCACCCGCACCTCACAGGGGGGAGGGGAGGAAAGGGGGCGCCCGGGGGTCCGGCGGCGGGTCCTTCTGCGGGCGAAGTCCCCTAGGGGTACCTCCTTATGTCTCGCCAGGGGCCGTTCGTACCGGTGGAGGACGTGCGGGCCGTTCCGCGCTCCTTAAGTTGTTCTTACGGACACGGGGGGCGGAAAACCCGTATCAAGTGAAAAGCGGAAGAGGAGACATACCGTGACAACGGCTGTGACCACCCCCAGGCACGGGGGTACCGGAGGGCGGACGGCCGTCGCGGCGCGAGCGCGTCAGGTCGTCAAGGCGTACGGCTCGGGCGACACCCGGATCCTCGCGCTGGACCATGTCGACGTGGACATCGCCCGGGGGCGGTTCACCGCCATCATGGGCCCGTCCGGCTCCGGCAAGTCGACGCTGATGCACTGCCTCGCCGGGCTGGACACCGTCTCCTCCGGCGAGATCCACCTCGCCGAGACCGAGATAACCGGGCTGAAGGACAAGCAGCTCACGCGGTTGCGCCGGGACCGCGTCGGCTTCATCTTCCAGGCGTTCAACCTGCTGCCGACGCTCAACGCCCTGGAGAACATCACGCTCCCCATGGACATCGCGGGCCGCAAGGCGGACATCGCCTGGCTCCAGCAGGTCGTGGACACCGTAGGACTCGCCGACCGCCTCGGCCACCGCCCGACCCAGCTCTCCGGAGGCCAGCAGCAGCGCGTCGCCGTGGCCCGCGCCCTCGCCGCACGGCCCGAGATCATCTTCGGCGACGAGCCGACGGGGAACCTGGACTCGCGGGCCGGCGCCGAGATCCTCGGCTTCCTGCGCCGCTCGGTGGACGACCTGGGGCAGACCATCGTGATGGTCACGCACGACCCGGTGGCCGCCTCGTACGCGGACCGGGTGCTGTATCTCGCGGACGGCAGGATCGTCGACGAGATGGAGCGCCCGACCGCCGACGCCGTGCTCGACCGGATGAAGGACTTCGACGCGCGGGGGCGTACGTCGTGACCGTCCTCAAGACCTCGGTGCGCAACGTCCTCGCGCACAAGGGACGCATGGCGCTCTCCGCCGTGGCGGTCCTGCTCTCGGTGGCGTTCGTCTGCGGCACGCTGGTCTTCACCGACACCATGAACACGACGTTCGACAAGCTCTTCGCCGCGACCTCGGCGGATGTCACCGTCGGCCCCGAGAAGGCCGAGGACGCCTCCGGACCGAGCGCGTCACAGACGGGCCGCCCCGAGTCGCTGCCCGCCTCCACGATCGAGACCGTACGGAAGGCGCGGGGCGTACGGTCCGTCGAGGGCGCCGTCAGCAGCATGAGCGTGACCGTCGTCGACGACGCGGACCAGGACCTGGGCGGCAGCAACGGCGCCCCCACCATCGCCGCCAACTGGACCCGTAACGACCTGCGGTCCATGCGGATCGCCTCCGGCCACGCGCCGCGCGGCCCGACCGAGGTGATGATCGACGCCAGTACCGCCGAGAAGCACCGTCTCGCGCTCGGCGACGAGCTGCGCACCATCGCCGTCACGGGCGACATCAGGGCGAGGATCTCCGGGATCGCGGACTTCACCGTCACCAACCCCGGCGCGACGGTCGTCTTCTTCGACACCGCCACCGCGCAGCGCGTGCTGCTGGGCACGCCCGGACGCTTCACCCACCTCAACGTCACCGCCGCCGGGGGCGTCACGGACGCCCGCCTCAAGGCGGACGTCGCGGCGGCGCTCGGGACCGGCCCGTACAAGCTGCAGACGCGGCAGGAGGCCGCGGACGCGAACCGCTCCGACATCGGCTCCTTTCTCGACGTCATGAAGTACGCGATGCTCGGCTTCGCCGGGATCGCCTTCCTCGTCGGCATCTTCCTCATCGTCAACACCTTCTCCATGCTGGTCGCGCAGCGGACCCGGGAGATCGGCCTGATGCGGGCGCTGGGATCCAGCCGCAAGCAGGTCAACCGCTCGGTGCTGCTGGAGGCCGTGCTCCTCGGGATCGTCGGCTCGGTGGCGGGCGTCGCGGCGGGCGTGGGGCTGGCCGTCGGGCTGATGAAGCTCATGACCTCCATCGGCATGGAGCTGTCCACCGACGACCTCACGGTGAAGTGGACGACGCCGGTCCTCGGCCTGGCCCTCGGTGTCGTCGTCACGGTCGTCGCCGCGTACGTACCGGCCCGGCGGGCCGGGAAGATCTCCCCGATGGCCGCGCTGCGCGACGCGGGCACCCCGGCCGACGGGCGTTCCGGGTGGGTACGGGCGGCCGTCGGCCTGGTCCTGACGGGCACGGGCGGAGCCGCGCTGCTCCTGGCGGCGCGCGCCGAGGAGGCGGGCGGGGGCTCGCTCCCGCTCGGCGCGGGCGTGGTCCTGACGCTGCTCGGCTTCGTCGTGATCGGCCCGCTCCTCGCGGGCGGCCTGGTGCGGGTGCTCGGCGCGCTGGTCCTGCGGGTGTTCGGCCCGGTCGGCCGCATGGCGGAGCGCAACGCGCTGCGCAACCCCAGGCGTACGGGGGCGACCGGCGCGGCCCTGATGATCGGACTGGCCCTGGTGGCCTGCCTGGCGGTCGTCGGCTCGTCGATGGTCGCCTCCGCGACGGACGAGCTGGACCGGTCGGTCGGCGCGGACTTCATCATCCAGAGCGCGGACGGCCGGCCGATCGTGCCGCAGGCCCGGGCGGCGCTGGAGAAGACGCCGGACATCGCGCACTTCACGCGGTACAAGTGGGTCGAGGTGGCGCTGACCGCCCCGGACGGGAGGACGGAGAACGTCGGCCTCTCGGCGGCCGACCCGACGTACGCGACGGACCTGCGCCGCGAGACCGTCGCCGGTGAACTGACGGCGGCGTACGGCAAGGACGCGATGTCGGTCGGCGACGGCTACGCGAAGCGGCACGGCGTGAAGGCCGGCGACCGGATGACGGTGGTCTTCGCCGGCGGGCGGACTGCGGAGCTGAAGGTCGCGGCGATCACCTCGGACGAGGCGAACGTCGACAAGGGCGCGATGTACGTCGGCATCACGACCGTCGAGCGGTATCTGCCGGCCGACAAGGTCCCCGAGAGCATGATCATGTTCGCGGCGGCGGAGGACGGCAGGGAGAAGCAGGCGTACGCGGGGCTCAAGGACGCGCTGGCCGCCTATCCGCAGTACAAGGTGCAGAACCAGACGGACTTCAAGCAGGATCTGAAGGACCAGATAGGACAGCTCCTCAACATCGTCTACGGCCTGCTCGCCCTCGCGATCGTCGTCGCCGTGCTGGGCGTGGTGAACACCCTGGCCCTCTCCGTCGTCGAACGCACCCGCGAGATCGGCCTGCTCCGGGCGATCGGCCTCTCCCGCCGCCAGCTCCGCCGGATGATCCGCCTGGAGTCGGTCGTCATCGCCCTCTTCGGTGCGCTGCTGGGCCTGGGTCTGGGCCTGGGCTGGGGCATCGCGGCCCAGAAACTGCTCGCCCTGGAGGGCCTGAACATCCTGGAGATCCCCTGGCCGACCATCGCCACGGTCTTCGTGGCCTCGGCCTTCGTGGGCCTGTTCGCGGCGCTGGTCCCGGCGTTCAGGGCGGGCCGCATGAACGTCCTGAACGCGATCGCGACGGAGTAGGGCGCCGGAGCGCGGTGCCGGAGCAGGACCTACGGGGCGCGTACGCACATGCGTACGCGCCCCGTACCGGTACGGTGGTCACCCCGGCGCCGGTGGACGCCCTCCAACGTCCATCGGGGCCGGGCCGCGTCCGGCGGGGAGGCCCGCGTCCGGCGGGGCGGGTCGGCCGGGGCTACCGGACCACATCGCCCGGCGTGTCCAGCCACACCCGTTCGCCGTCGCGCGTGACGCTCAGGCCGGCGCGGTCGCGTGCCGGGCGGCCGCGCTTCTCCCAGCGCCGGTAGGAGCGCTCCGCCTCGTCCCACAGGGCGCGTGGCCCGTACTGCGTGACCGCGTACGTGCTCGCCCCGGGGACATGGCCGGCCGCCGCCCAGGACCTTCGGTCGTCCGCCAGGATCCAGAAGGTCGCCTCACCGCTGCCGTCGTCCGCGTCGGCCCGCAGGTACCAGGCGTCGGGCAGGTCGAGGCCGATGAAGAACAGGGCGTCGGGGTCGCCGTCGAAGGTGAGGGGCGACAGGTCCGTACGGGACGCGGTGCCCTCCTCCCGGTGGTGCAGGAAGTCGGTGAGGTGGCCCCGGTGCGGGCGGTTCCGGCGGGTGCGCATGAAGGCGGGGTAACCGGTGAAGCGGCCGTGCGCCTCGCCGTCGCCCGCGTCCAGCACGGCGAAGCTGTACGGGAAGAAGCTCCCGCCCCAGGGGGTGACGATCCGGCCCGTGGGAGCCTGCTCGACCCAGGCGTACGGGACCTCGGGCACGGTGTACGTCGCGACGACCCGGTCGTAGGGAGCCCGCTCCGGGCAGCCGTGCTCGCCGGGCCCGCAGAACACCCGGGGGCGGAAACCGGCCGCTTCGAGGTTCCCGGCGGCCCGCTCGGCCAGTACCGGGTCGATGTCGATACTGGTGACCTGCTCCGAGCCCAGCCGGTGGGCGAGCCAGGCCGCGTGGTAGCCGGTGGCCGCGCCGAGTTCCAGGACGCGCTGCCCCTCCCGTACCGCCAGGAGGTCCAGCATCTCCAGCATGATGCTCGGCAGGGAACTGGACGAGGTCGGCAGCCGGTAGGCGCCCTCGGGTGTTTCCCGGCCGTCGTTGATCTGGGTGATGATGTGCTGGTCGTCGTAGACGGCGGCGAGCCACGCTTCCGGGCTCTCGCTCCGGCGGATCGTCGCCCCTCCGGCCTCGATCGTGTCCGGCAGGAACAACTCGCGCCGGACAGCGCCCACCGTGTCCGCCCATCCGTCGGGGACCGCCCCCTGGGCGGTCAGGATCTCCAGCAGGCGCGCCGGGCAGCTCATGTCAGGTCACGTGTCCTTCTTCGCGGGCGTTACAGCACGCAGTCTTCCGTATGCGTAACGTCACGGGAAAGGCGGTGTCGTTGAACGCCCCGCCCCCGCCTCCCGTACGCCCCCCCGCACCGGCGCCCGCACCGGCGCCCGCACCGGCGCCCGCACCGGCGGGAAGCGGCCAGCGGCCCGCCCCCTCCGGTGCTCCGGCCGCGGCTGTCGTACCGGCGTCGTACGCTGGACAACCCCGGCCCGTGCGACGTGTCGGGCCCTTCGTGTTGCCCCTCAGGACCCACCACGCCTCACAGGATCTGGACGGAAACCTCCTTCATGAGCCTTCACGGTCTGCTCGACGCCGTCATCAAGGACCCGGCGCTCGCCGAAGCGGTGAAGGCCGCCACCGACGGTCACCGCACGCATGTCGATCTGGTCGGGCCGCCCGCCGCGCGGCCCTTCGCCGTGGCCGCGCTGGCGCGGGAGGCGGGGCGGCCCGTGCTGGCCGTGACCGCCACCGGGCGGGAGGCCGAGGACCTGGCCGCCGCCCTGCGGTCGCTGCTCGATCCGGACACCGTCGTGGAGTACCCGTCCTGGGAGACGCTGCCGCACGAACGGCTCTCGCCCCGCTCGGACACCGTGGGCCGCCGCCTCGCCGTACTGCGCCGGCTCGCGCACCCGCTGGCGGACGACCCGTCGGCCGGACCGGTCAGCGTCGTCGTCTCGCCGGTGCGCTCCGTGCTCCAGCCGCAGGTCAAGGGGCTCGGCGAGCTGGTGCCTGTCGCCCTGCGCAGCGGGGAGAGCGCCGATCTGGGCGAGGTGACCGAGGCGCTGGCAGCCGCCGCGTACGCGCGGGTCGAGCTGGTCGAGAAGCGCGGCGAGTTCGCCGTACGCGGCGGCATCCTGGACGTCTTCCCGCCCACCGAGGAGCACCCCCTCCGGGTGGAGTTCTGGGGTGACGACATCGAGGAGATCCGTTACTTCAAGGTCGCCGACCAGCGCTCCCTGGAGGTCGCCGAGCACGGGCTGTGGGCGCCGCCCTGCCGTGAGCTGCTGCTCACTCCGGAGGTACGGGAGCGGGCCGCCGCGCTCGCCGAGGACCACCCCGAACTGGGCGACCTGCTGGGCAAGATCGCCGAGGGGATCGCCGTCGAGGGCATGGAATCCCTCGCTCCGGTCCTGGTGGACGACATGGAGCTGCTGCTCGACGTCCTCCCCAAGGGCGCCATGACGCTGGTCTGCGACCCCGAGCGGGTCAGGACCAGGGCCGCCGACCTCGTCGCGACCAGCCAGGAGTTCCTGGCGGCGTCCTGGGCCGCCGGCGCGGGCGGCGGCGAGGCGCCCATCGACGTCGGCGCCGCGTCCCTGTGGTCCGTCGCGGACGTCCGGGACCGCGCCCGCGAGCTGGGCATGATGTGGTGGTCCGTCTCCCCCTTCGCGGTCGACGAGGAGCTGGGCGACGAGGCCATCACGCTCGGCATGCACGCCCCCGAGACGTACCGGGGCGACACCGCCCGCGCCCTCGCCGACACCAAGGGCTGGCTGGCGGACGGCTGGCGGACCGTCTTCGTCACCGAGGGGCACGGCACGGCGTCCCGTACGGTCGAGGTCCTGGGCGGCGAGGGCATCGCCGCACGGCTCGACACCCCGGGCGCGCGCACCGCCGGCGGGCTCGCCGAGATCGTCCCGTCCGTCGTCCACGTGGCGTGCGGCTCGATGGACCACGGCTTCGTCGACCCGGGGCTCAAGCTGGCCGTTCTCACCGAGACCGATCTCTCCGGGCAGAAGGCGGCGGGCAAGGAGGGCGCCCGGATGCCCGCCAAGCGCCGCAAGACCATCGACCCGCTGACGCTGGAGCCGGGCGACTATATCGTCCACGAGCAGCACGGCGTGGGCCGGTACGTGGAGATGGTGCAGCGTACGGTGCAGGGCGCGACCCGCGAGTACCTGCTGGTGGAGTACGCGCCGGCCAAGCGCGGCCAGCCCGGCGACCGGCTGTACATCCCGACCGACCAGTTGGAACAGGTCACCAAGTACGTGGGCGGCGAGGCCCCGACCCTGCACCGTCTGGGCGGCGCGGACTGGACGAAGACCAAGGCGCGCGCCAAGAAGGCCGTCAAGGAGATCGCCGCCGACCTGATCAAGCTCTACTCGGCGCGGATGGCCGCCCCCGGCCACGCCTTCGGCCCCGACACGCCCTGGCAGCGTGAGCTGGAGGACGCCTTCCCGTACGTGGAGACGCCCGACCAGCTCTCCACCATCGCCGAGGTCAAGGAGGACATGGAGAAGACGGTCCCGATGGACCGGCTGATCTGCGGCGACGTCGGCTACGGCAAGACGGAGATCGCCGTACGGGCGGCCTTCAAGGCGGTCCAGGACGGCAAGCAGGTCGCGGTCCTCGTCCCCACGACGCTGCTGGTGCAGCAGCACTTCGGGACGTTCTCCGAGCGGTACGCGCAGTTCCCGGTCTCCGTGAAGGCCCTCTCGCGCTTCCAGTCGGACGCGGAGGCGAAGGCGACCCTCCAGGGGCTGCGCGAGGGCGCCGTCGACATCGTCATCGGGACGCACCGGCTCTTCTCCTCCGAGACCAAGTTCAAGGACCTGGGCCTGGTCATCGTGGACGAGGAGCAGCGCTTCGGCGTGGAGCACAAGGAGCAGCTCAAGAAGCTCCGGGCCAATGTCGACGTGCTCACCATGTCCGCGACGCCCATCCCCCGCACGCTGGAGATGGCCGTCACCGGTATCCGTGAGATGTCGACGATCACCACGCCGCCGGAGGAGCGGCATCCGGTGCTCACGTTCGTCGGACCGTACGAACAGAAGCAGATCGGCGCGGCCGTACGGCGTGAACTGCTCCGTGAGGGCCAGGTCTTCTACATCCACAACCGGGTCGAGTCGATCGACCGCGCGGCGGCGAAGCTCCGCGAGATCGTCCCCGAGGCGCGGATCGCGACGGCGCACGGACAGATGGGCGAGGCGGCGCTGGAGAAGGTCGTGGTCGACTTCTGGGAGAAGAAGTTCGACGTGCTGGTCTCCACGACGATCGTCGAGTCCGGCATCGACATCTCGAACGCCAACACCCTGATCGTGGAGCGCGGCGACAACTTCGGTCTCTCCCAGCTCCACCAGCTCCGCGGCCGGGTCGGGCGCGGGCGTGAGCGCGGCTACTCCTACTTCCTCTACCCGCCGGAGAAGCCGCTCACGGAGACCGCGCACGAGCGGCTCGCGACCATCGCCCAGCACACGGAGATGGGCGCGGGCATGTACGTGGCGATGAAGGACCTGGAGATCCGCGGCGCGGGCAATCTGCTGGGCGGCGAGCAGTCGGGCCATATCGCGGGGGTCGGCTTCGACCTGTACGTACGGATGGTGGGCGAGGCGGTCGCGGACTACCGGGCGGCGCTGGACGGCGGGGAGCAGGAGGAGGCCCCCCTGGAGGTCAAGATCGAACTCCCGGTGGACGCGCACGTCCCGCACGACTACGCCCCCGGCGAGCGGCTGCGCCTCCAGGCGTACCGGGCGATCGCCTCGGCGAACACGGAGGCCGACATCGCCGCCGTACGGGAGGAGCTGACCGACCGGTACGGCAAGCTGCCGGAGCCGGTGGAGAACCTGCTGCTGGTGGCGGGGCTGCGGATGCTGGCGCGGGCGTGCGGGGTGGGGGAGATCGTGCTCCAGGGCTCCAACATCCGGTTCGCGCCGGTGGAGTTGCGGGAGTCGCAGGAGCTGCGTCTGAAGCGGCTGCATCCCCGTACGGTCATGAAGCCGGCCACCCGTCAGATCCTGGTGCCCCGCCCGACGACGGGCAAGATCGGCGGGAAGCCGACGGTGGGGCGGGAGCTGCTGGCGTGGACGGGGGAGTTCCTGACGACGATCCTCGGCTGAGGCGACGAGCCGAGGCGGCGCCGCTGGTCAGAGGCGCGACGCCGCTGGTCGGAGGCATGGCGCCGGGGTTGTCCACAGGCCCCGGCGGCGGGTGGCGCGTGGTGGGAGACTCCGTCCATGACGACTTCGGAGAAGCTCACGGCGTCCGGCGCGGGTACGTGGCGGCTCGGTGACCTGACGGTCAACCGGATGGGGTTCGGCACGATGCGGCTGCCCCAGCACGGCGCGGCGTTCGACGCGGACGCCACCCCGAGCGACCGCGACCGGGCGATCGGGGTGCTGCGCCGCGCGGTGGAGCTGGGGGTGAACCACCTCGACACGGCCGCGTTCTACTTCTCCCGGCTGCGCTCCGCGAACGAGCTGATCAGCCGGGCGCTGGCGCCGTACCCCGAGGATCTGGTGATCACGACGAAGGTGGGCCCCGGCCGGGACCACACCGGCGAGTGGGTGTGGGCGGACACGCCGAGGGAGCTGCGGGGCCAGGTCGAGGAGAACATACGCCAGCTCGGCCGTGACCACCTCGACGTGGTCAACCTGCGCACCGGCGGGGGCCGTCCGATCGCGGAACTCTTCGGGACCCTGGCCGAGTTGCGGGACGCCGGGCTCATCCGCCACCTCGGGGTCTCCCACGTCACCGCGGAGCAGCTCGCCGAGGCGCGGGCGATCGCGCCGGTGGTCTGCGTCCAGAACCCGTACGGCCTCGGCACGCCGGACGGCGACGCGCTGCTGCGGCTCTGCGGGGAGGCGGGCATCGCCTTCGTGCCGTTCTACGCGATCGCGGGCCGGCGGCGCGAGGCAGGCGCGGGCGCGGCCACGGAGGAGAGCCCCGAACTCCTCGCCGTGGCACGGTCCCACGGGGCCTCACCCGCCCAGATCCGCCTCGCCTGGACCCTCTCCCGGGGCCCCCACGTCCTGGCGATCCCGGGCACCGGCAACCCGGACCACCTGACGGCGAATGTGGCGGCGGGCGCACTGAAGCTCACGGACGAGGACCTGGCCCGGCTGGAGGCGGTGCACCGGGCGGGCACGGTGGCGGGGCCGGCCTGAACCACGCGGCTCTCGGGCTCCTGGTCGTCCGGGCAGGCGGATGCCCCGGGCGCGGAGGGCTTCCTCTCGAACGCGTAAACGAAGGAGGGGTGGCGCGATACCTCTGCCCCGGCGCGGCCGGCGCGGACCGTGCCCCTCCTCCCGACGCCCCCGTCCGCCGTGAGCGGACCTGACGCTCCGTCATATACGCACGTGGGGAGGGGTACTGAACCCCCGGAGACGTTATGGTCTCCAGGTGAGCAGAGTTGACGAACGCAGAGCACGAACGTTTCTCCGTGGTGGGGCCCTCGCCCTCTCCTTCCTGGCGCTGGCGGGGTGCGCGGGGGAGCTGGAGTCGGGCGCCAAGCCGTCCGCCTCGGCGTCCGCGTCGGCATCGGCCGGCACGGGCGGCAGTGGCGGCGAAGGCGCCGAGGCCGGTGCGTTCGGGGTCAGTCCGCTGGCCAACGACGACGGTACGAAGCCGGGGCTGGCGCCGATCACCTCCGACGCCGACCGGAAGGCCGGCCTCGCGGTCATCGAGGAGGTGACCACCAAGAGCCGCGGTTCCAGCTCCGGCTACGACCGGAAGAAGTTCGGCTACGCCTGGATGGACACGGCGGACGGCGTCCCGCTGGCCGGGAACGGCTGCGACACCAGGAACGATCTGCTCGCCAGGGACGGCAAGGACCTGAAGTACCGTTCCGGCTCCGACTGCATCGTCGTCTCGATGAACCTGAACGACCCGTACACGGGCAAGGAGATCGAGTGGCGCAAGGAGGCGGCGGCCAAGGTCCAGATAGACCACGTCATACCGCTCTCCTACGGCTGGAAGATGGGCGCGTCCAAGTGGGACGCGGCCAAGCGGAAGCAGCTCGCCAACGATCCGCTCAACCTCGTCCCCGTGGACGGTCCCACCAACGGCTCCAAGAGCGACTCGGGCCCGGCGGACTGGCTGCCGCCGAGTGAGCAGATCCACTGCTCCTACGCCATACGGTTCGCACAGGTCGCGCTCAAGTACGAGCTGCCCGTGACCACCGCGGACAAGGAGACGATGCAGGAGCAGTGCGGCGGCTGACGTCCGTACGCACGGCGGCGGGCGCGGGCCGGGTCCGGGGGCAGGGGCCCGGTCAGGCGCGGGCCCGCAGGAAGGCGGACGTGGCGACCTGCCCCAGCATCTCCAGCCGTGAGCCGCCGTCGGCGAGGTGCTTCTCGGCGGCCTGCTGCACGCCCTGCCAGTGGGCGTCGCCGTAGTCGTCCAGGACGACGATCCCGCCGGGAGCCACGATCTCCTCGGCCCACTCCAGATCGGCGAGTACCCCGGCCTCGGAGTGGTCACCGTCCACCACGATCACCCCGTACGCACGGTCGGAGACCGCCGCCCGCACCTCCGGGTCGCCGGAGAACCCCTGGTGGACGCGGGCCTCGGCGCCCGGCTTCCCGCCCAGCGCGAGGTTGGCGCGTACGACGTCCATCCGCACCGGCGTGCCCGTCGGATCGGCCGCCTGCTTCGTGCCCGGCTGGAGCTGGCTGCCCGCCAGCGGGTCCACGATCGTCAGCCGCGGCTCCGTACCCGCCCGGTGCAGCATCCGCGCCAGCGAGGCCGAGAACAGGCCGTACAGCGTGCCGATCTCCAGGACGTCCTGGTTCGGCGGCCCGAGCAGCGGCACGGTGGCGAGCTTGCCGCACACGTTCGACGTGGACCCGGCGAGCCGGCCGAGCGCCAGCGTCTCCAGGGCGATCACCTGCCGGAACGCGACGGTGACGTTACGGCGCGCGTGCGCGGCGTCCTCGCCGGTCACCTCGGCGATCTGGCGTACGAGCGTGTCGATCTGGCCGGGGGTCGGCACCCGCGACCCGTTGCGGCCCGTCTTGTCGAAGAGCAGGCCGACCGCATAGCTCTGCCCCCGCAGCTCCGTGATCTCGCGGCGGAGGATGTCGAGGTCGGAGCGGAGCGGTCCCGTGGATCGCAGGACGCGCCGGTCGACCAGTGCGGCGGCAGGACGGAGGATCCGCTTCGTCAGCCGGTTGCTCAGAAGAGAGGACATGGCGCGGAAACTACGCGTCGTCAGCTCGTGGCGGACCACACCGCCATGCCCACTGGGTGAAGGGTTGGTGGCGTGCGGGCGACGCGGATGTGGCGTAAGGCGGTCCGTCCTGGTGAGCGCCGTGCCGTGGTGAACGGGGGCGGTCCACTCCGCTGTGTCACACTCCTGGAGGCGCGGCACCCCGCCGCGGTCTGCCGTAGCCAGGGGGGAGGAGCCCGTACGCGGATGACGGTCCGTAGTCAGATGGTGCGATTCGTGCTCGTGGGAGCGGCGAACACGGGCACCTACTACGCCTTCTATCTGCTCCTGCTGACCCGGCTCCCGTACGTCGCCTCGCACCTCGTCGCGTCCGGGCTGAGCATGATCGGCTCGTTCTTCCTGAACAGCTGGTTCACCTACCGGACCCGCCCGACCTGGCGGAAGTTCCTGCTCTTCCCGCTCAGCAACGCGGCGAACCTCCTCATCACGACGGTCGGCGTCTATCTCCTGGTCGACGTGCTCCACCTCGGCAGCCGGTTCGCCCCCCTGCTCGCGGCGGGCGGGGCGGTCCCGATCACCTTCCTGGTCTCACGAGCGATCATGCTCCCCCGCGAACCGGCGTCCGCCGCAACCGCAGGGGACACGGGCCTCCCGGACCACGAGCCCGCCGCCACGACACCGACGGCGGAGCCGTCCTCGAACGGACGCTGACCGTACGACGCGGCGAGCCGTACGGGCTCCGGGGCGAGGGGGTCCGGTCGATGTCGGGCGAGGGGGTGGTGCTGAAGCCGCTGGGG
>NZ_JBHZDA010000096.1:0-10497 GCF_042755665.1 Streptomyces sp. NPDC059142 | reverse complement strand
GGGGGCGGCCCTCGCACGGCGCCCGTCCCCCGCCGGCGGCGGCGGCCCCCCCCCCCCCCGCTCCGAGGCGTACGGGACGAAGTCGGCCCAGGCGGTGGTGGTGAAGCCGAGCGAGGGGTGCCGTATGTCCTTTGAGTCGCGGACGAAGACCGCGCCCGCAGCGGTGGCGACCTCGACGCAGGCAGCGCCCTCGTTGCTGCTGTGGCTGCTCTTGATCCAGTAGGTGGTTACGGGAGGAGCCATACGGTCAGCGCTCCGAGGCGTACGGGACGAAGTCGGTCCAGGCGGTGGCGGTGAAGCCGAGGTGGGGGCGGTGGGTGTTCTTGGAGTCGCGGACCAGGACCACCGCGTGGGGCGCCGATGCGACCTCCACGCAGTCGTTGTCGTCGCTGCCGCTGTAGCTGCTCTTGAACCACTGCGGTCCGGCCGTGGTCCCTGTCGACGACTCGCGGGTCATGTCTCCCCCAGCACTTTCTCGATGAAGGCCAGCGACTCCCGTGGGCTGAGAGCCTGGGATCGGATGATCCCGTACCGCAACTCCAGGGTCTGGACCTCCTTCGGGGCGGAGAACAGGCGGGTGGTCAGTTGCCCTGACACGTATCCCACCGTCCCGCCGTCCCGGAGCTTCAGCACCTGGAGCTGCCCACCCATTCCGGCGTGATCCTCGCGGTCCGTCGGCATCACCTGGATCTCGACATGGCGCAACCGGCCGATTTCCAGCAGATGTTCGAGCTGGCGCCGCAACACCATTCTGCCCCCGACGGGACGCGTCAGCGTGACCTCTTCCTGGACAAAGGAGAGCGCGGTGACCGGTTCGCGGGTGAAGATCGCCTGCCGGGAGATCCGGGCGGCCACGTACCGTTCGAGATCCCGTGGCGAGAGGGTGGGGCGCCGCATGTCGTACAGCGCTCGCGCGTACTCCTCCGTCTGCAACAGACCGTGCAGGTTGTGATTGCCGTAGGCGCCCAGCTCCACGGACCGCTTCTCCAGATTGGCCAGGTCCCTGATCTTCTTCGGGTACCGGGCCTCCTTCACGTCCTCCTTCATCGCCGCGATCTTGCCGCCCGCCCCCAGGACCTCGTCCGCCCTGTCCAGGAACTCCGGCCTGGGGATGCGCTTTCCGGCTTCCACCTTGTAGACCTGGTTCTCGCCGTAGCCGATCGCCTCGCCCAACTCGGCCTGGCTCAGCCCCGCGCCCGTACGCCAGAGTTTGATCTGCCGGCCCACCGCCGCCACCACGGAGCCCGAGTCGTCGTCCTCAAGTCCCGGCTCCCAGTCGGGCTCGTCGGCTCCGTCCGTCGCAGGATCCGTACCGTCCATGTCCGTACTCACCGCACACACCTCCGAGATGTCCGTATGCCGCAACATCGGCGTCAGCGCATGGATGGCCGGTCAGGGACAGCCCGGACAGGGCCGGACCGGACAAGAGACAGTCACCCTCCGTAAGTGCGCTGCTACTGGTCGGCGTAAGCGCATCCGGCCACGCTGTGTGACGTGAACCTCAAAAACGCCCCGTCGCCACCGGCGCCGCAACCCGCCCTTCCCGTCCGCGAGTTCCGTGTCCTGCTGTCCTCCACCCGCAGAGGCGCGCGGCTCGCGCGGCTGCTCGCCGTCGAGCAGCTCCGCACGTGGGACGTGCCCGTCGAGCGCGCGGCGCAGATCATCGCCGAGCTGGCGGCGAACGCCGCGTCGCACGGGCGGGTCGCCGGGCGGGACTTCCGGGTCGCGCTGATCCTGCGGGCGTCCGGCACGCTCCGTATCGAGGTGACCGACGCACGGTCCGACGCCTTGCCCGCCGCCGTGCGGAGCGTGGTCACGGAGGACGAGTCGAGGCGTGGCCTGATCCTGGTCGACGCGCTCGCCGACGCGTGGGGCGTCGCGCCGGGGCCGTCGCCCTGCAAGACCGTGTGGGCCGAACTCCGTCCGGCCGACGGCTCGGGGGAGGCCCGGTGATGGAACCCGCGACGGGGCCCGTCCTGTGGGGAGCCGTGTCGGCTCCGCTCGCCCTGGCCGGTCTGGCGGTGGGGGTGCTGTACGCCGAGATCCCGCGCCGGCGTGGACCGGGCAACCGGAGCCCGGAAACCCTGGCGGCGGTGGGCCGTGCGCCGGGGGAGCGGGAGGAAAAAGACCAAAGAAACCCGGGAAATAACCAACCAAACCCCACCCCACCCGGTTCAGGTCACCCGCAAGGGTGATCTCGCCCTGGACGGCTGGCCTTTGGCGGGTTCGGCGAGGCAGGCTCGGCCCTGACACCACATCAGACATGCGACGGCCCCCGGTCGGGACGGCAATCCCGGTCCGAGGGCCTGACCACAAAGGAAGTAGTCGCTTCCCCATGGTTGAAGAGAAGTCTAGTGCGGCTGTGCCCGCACATCGCGCGGTTCGCGGATCGTCATCCGGAGTGATGAAGGTGCACGAATCCCACGCCTCCCGCTTCACCGTCGTGGGCAACCACCTCGCCCAGCACCGCGCGTTGTCGCTGACCGCGATCGGCCTGGCCACGCACATCCAGTCGCTGCCCGAGGGCTCCCCGGTGGACATCAGGACGCTGGCGTCGAAGTTCGACGAGGGGCGGGACCGGATCGCCGCCGCCCTGAGGGAGCTGGAGGCGCACGGGTACATCGAGCGGCGCCGCGAGCGGGCGCGCGGGGGCCGGATCGTCAGCCGGACCATCTCGTACAACCACCCCGAGGTGACCCGCGCCCGGGGTGCGTGTGCGGTCCGGCGGCATGTGATGCCCACGCGGTCCACGCCCGCCCCCGTGCCGACGCCACCCGTGCCGACATCACCCGTGCCGACATCACCCGTACCGACATCACCCGTGTCACCGCCACCCGTGCGGTCGCTGTCCTTGCCGGTGTCACCCGTACCGCCGCCCCCGCCTGCCGCGCCGCCGTTACCGGAGGTGACCACGGCCCGCCGCCCGCCGTCGCCCCTCCCGCGGCCGGCCGCCTCCGAACCCGAGTGCGAGCGCGTCGCCGCCGACCTGCTGGCGGAGCTGCGCCGGGACGCACCGGCCCTGCTGCTCGCAGAGCGGGACGTGCTGTGCCTCGCCCCGGGCGTCGCCGCCTGGCTGGAGCGAGGTGCCACTCCCGATGCCGTGCGCCGCACCCTCGCCGCAGGACTCCCGCCCGACCTGCGGCACCCGGCCGCCTTCCTGGCCCACCGGCTCACCGCGCTGCTGCCGCCGCTACTCCCCGCCGCACCCGCCCCCACCGCCGCGCGGCGCCCGGACCCGCTCCAGAACTGCGACACCTGCGACCGCGCCTACCGCGCGCCGGAACCGGGCGACTGCCCCGGATGCGTCGCGGCGTCACCGGCGCGCAAGGTGGTGGCTCAGGAGGTGCTCGCGCTTCCAAGGCGCCGCTCCCGGGCTTATATGGATTTCTGTATAGTCGGAGGTGCGAGTGGGTCCGTGGCTGATTGAGATCGAACCGGAGGTCCGGGAGTGGCTGGAGCTCCTGACGGACGCGCACTACGACAAAGTGGAACGCGCTGCTGACATGCTCGCGGCCCGGCCGACCACCTTGGGGGAGCCGTACGCCCGTCACCTCGGGGGAAAGCTGCGGGAGCTGCGGTTCATCATGGACGGCAACGCTGTCCGCCTGACGTACTGGCTCGCCCCCGACCGGCGCATCGTGCTGCTGACGGTGTTCCGCAAGACCCGGCAGCGCGAGGCCGCCGAGGTCGAGCGGGCCCAGCAGATGCAGAAGATGTGCGAGTCGGATCATGGCCCGGCCGTGCACGGTTATGCCCGGACGAAGGAGGAGAACGCGTGAATCACTCCCAGTGGAAGACACGCCGGACCAGGAAGCTGCTCGGGGAACCGGTCGAGGAGTCCCGTGCCTATGTCGAAGCCGGGTACGCGTTCGAGCTGGGTCAGGCTGTGTACGACCGGCGCGCCGCACTCGGGCTTTCGCAGGCCGAACTGGCGCGGAGGGCCGGGATGACCCAGCCGCAGATCTCCAGCATCGAGGGCGGCGGCTCGGTGCCGACCCTGACGCTGCTCACCCGGCTCGCCAAGGCTCTGGACGCGTCCATGACCATCGATCTTGATGGGGACACATCCGCTTTTCTCTTCACGCCGCACGAGCACTCCCCCTCGGAGGACGCACCGGCGGTCGGACCGGCGGACGCACCGGCGGACGGACGCCATTCGGCGGCCTGACGCCTGGTCGCGGCGGCCTCGCGTCGGTACGTGCCCCGATCCGCTCGTGAATCGTTGGTCGAAGCAGTGGCCCACGCCACGTCCACTGCCTACCATCGATCACTGCAAGGTCTTGTGCATCGCCGCACAATCTCCCCGGGAGGCCCCCTTTGCACCGCCGCCGTCGCACCGCGCTCTCCTTCTCCGTCGCCCTGCTCGCCGCGGCCCCGCTGCTCACCGCCTGCGGTGGTGACTCCCACCCCGGAGCGGCGGCGGTCGTCGACGGGCAGCGGATCGAGGTGTCCACGCTCCAGTCCGCGGTACGGGACGTACGGGACGCGCAGCGGGCCACCCCCGAGTCCGCCCAGCTCATCAAGGACACCGCGCAGCTCAGCCAGGCCAAGCTGAACGGCATGATCTTCGACCGGGTGCTCCAGCGCGCCGCCGACGACGCCGGGGTCGGCGTCAGCCGCAAGGAGATCCAGGACACCCGGGCCAGGGCCGCCGCCCAGTCGGGCGGGGAGCAGCGGTTCGCCGCGATGCTGCTCCAGCAGGGCGCGCTCTCCTCCGGGCAGATCGACGCGGCGATCCGCCGCGAGGTGCTGCTGACCAAGGTCGCGGGGGCGTTCGGCGCGAACACCTCGACCCCGGAGGGACAGCAGACGGTCCTCGCCGAACTGACGAAGACGTCGAAGGCGATGGGCATCGACGTCAACCCGCGGTACGGGAGCTGGAACGACCAGGAGGTGCGGCTCGGCGAGACCAAGTCGCCGTGGATCACCCAGGTCACCCGCCAGGCCCCGGAGCAGCAGCCCTCGGACGCCTGACGTCGCGGCCCCGGTCCTGTCGGCCCCGGTCCTGTCGGGCCCGTGCGCCGGGCGGGGGCCGGCCGGAGGTAGGTTCGAGACGTGACAGACGAAGCTCCCGCAGCCCCCGGCCGAATCGTCCTGCTGACCGCCAGCCACCGGGTCGCCCCCGGCCTGCTGTCCTGGCCGGCCTGGCAGACGCTGCACGCCGCCGACCGCGTGGTGTGCGCCGACGCCGGTCATCCGCAGTTGCCGTATCTGCGCGAGGCCGGCGTCACCGTCGAGCACACCGCGCCGGGCGCCCGGGACCTGGTCGAGGCGTGCGCCGGCGGCCGTACCGTCGTGGTGATCCCCGCCGCCGACGGGGACGGGACGGACACGAAGCTGACGGACGGCCTCGCCCGGCTGGCCGGCTCGGGCCGGGTACGGATGCCGGACCTGGAGCTGCTGCCCGGCTCCTACGACCTGCCGGGCGCCCGCCTCCTCGACCTGGTCCAGGTCATGGACCGGATCAGGAACGAATGCCCCTGGTCCTCGGGGCAGACGCACAAGGGGCTCGCCAAGTACGCCATCGAGGAGGCGTACGAACTGGTCGAGGCGATCGAGGACGGCGACACCGACGAGCTGCGCGAGGAGCTGGGGGACGTCCTCCTCCAGGTCGTCTTCCACGCCAGGATCGCCCAGGACGGCCCGGAAGGCGGGACGGCGGAGTCCGGGGAAGAGGACGAGGCCGGCGGGGCGAGCGGGGCGTTCTCCATCGACGACGTCGCCGGCACGATCGTCGAGAAGCTGATCCACCGCCACCCCCATGTCTTCGGTGACGAGAGCGCCGACACCCCCGAGGAGGTCAAGGCGCACTGGCTGCGGATGAAAGCGGTCGAGAAGCAGCGCGATTCGGTCACCGACGGCGTACCGCTCGGTCAGCCGGGGCTCGCCCTCGCCGCGAAGCTCGCGGGCCGCGCCCGGACCGCCGGTCTGGACGTCGCCCTCCCGGAGGGCGAGTCCCTCGGGTACGAGCTGCTGGCCCTGGCGGCGCGGGCGGAGAGCGCGGGCGTCGACCCGGAGACTTCGCTGCGCGCGGCGGCGCGGGAGTACCGGGACAGGATCCTGGCCGCCGAGCGTGCGCCCGGGGGCGTTACGGGCGCGTAGACGCGTCAACGTGTCATAGGGGGGAGCGTGCGCCCCTCGGCCGGGGCGGGGCGGGGCGTGCGCCCCTCGGCCGGGGCCGTGCGCGGCAGCGGTTACGGTCGGGGCGTGTCCGACGCGCCCGAGAATCCCGCTGCCAGCCCCGCTCCCACCCTCTTCACCTGGGAGTTCGCCTCCGACCCCTACCCCGCGTACGACTGGCTGCGCGAGCACGCCCCCGTGCACCGCACCGTGCTGCCCAGCGGGGTCGAGGCATGGCTGGTGACCCGGTACGGGGACGCCCGGCAGGCCCTCGCCGACGCGCGGCTCTCCAAGAATCCGGCGCACCACGCCGAGCCGGCGCACGCCCGGGGGAAGACGGGTATCCCGGGGGAGCGCAAGGCGGAGCTGATGACGCACCTCCTCAATATCGACCCGCCCGACCACACCCGGCTGCGCCGGCTCGTGTCCAAGGCGTTCACGCCCCGCCGCGTCGCCGAGTTCGCCCCGCGCGTGCAGGAGCTGACCGACCGTCTGATCGACGGCTTCGCCGAGCGGGGCAGCGCGGACCTGATCCACGATTTCGCCTTCCCGCTGCCCATCTACGCGATCTGTGATCTGCTCGGGGTGCCGCCCGAGGACCAGGACGACTTCAGGGACTGGGCGGGCATGATGATTCGCCATGCGGGCGGACCGCGCGGCGGGGTCGCCCGGTCGGTCAAGAAGATGCGCGGTTATCTGGCCGAACTCATCCACCGTAAAAGAGAGAATCCGGGCGACGATCTGATCTCCGGTCTGATCCGGGCGAGCGATCACGGTGAGCATTTGACCGAGAATGAGGCCGCGGCCATGGCCTTTATCATTCTGTTCGCCGGTTTTGAGACCACGGTGAATCTCATTGGTAATGGCATGTACACGCTTATGCGAAATCCGGCCGAACGTGAACGCCTCCAGAGTTCCCTGGCCGCCGGTGAGACCGGGCTGCTGGCGACCGGGGTCGAGGAGCTGCTCCGGTACGACGGGCCCGTGGAGATGGCGACCTGGCGGTACGCCGTCGAGCCGCTGACCCTGGGCGGGCAGCGGATCGCGGCGGGCGACCCGGTCCTGGTCGTGCTGGCCGCCGCCGACCGCGACCCGGAGCGCTTCCCGGACCCCGGCGTGCTCGACCTCGGGCGGCGTGACAATCAGCACCTCGGGTACGGGCACGGCATCCACTACTGCCTGGGCGCGCCGCTCGCGCGCGTGGAGGGCCAGACCGCGATCGCCACGCTGCTGACCCGCCTTCCCGACGTGCGGCTTGCGGAAGATCCTTCCGATTTGCGCTGGCGCGGCGGGCTCATCATGAGGGGATTGCGCACGCTTCCGGTGCAGTTCGCTCCATTGTCCGTCCGTCAATAAACTGACGGCTCGTCAATACTGTGACTTTCGCGTGATCTCCGCTGCATCGACTTGTGACAAGCATTCGAGTACCGCTACGTTCACGTCGACCCGGTAGCACCATGCCGGAGTTGAATGGACAGTCACACGGAAGGCAACCGCATGTCCGGGAACGGCCGACACCGTCGACCTCGTCAGGCCCCTGCACTTCTCGTCGCCGCCGGGGTGGCCGGATCCGCGATCGCGATCCCGTTGCTCGGCGCGGGCGCCGCCAACGCCGCGGACGGCTCCACCTGGGACCACGTGGCCGAGTGCGAGAGCGGCGGCACCTGGAGCGCCGACTTCGGCAACGACTACTACGGCGGGCTCCAGATGTCCCAGGAGACCTGGGACGAGTTCGGGGGCGCGGACTACGCCGCGCGCCCCGACCTGGCCAGCCGCTCGCAGCAGATAGCCGTGGCGGAGAAGGTGTTCGCCGCCCAGGGCACGCAGGCGTGGTCCAGTTGCGCCGGCGTCTCCGGGCTGACGAAGGCGGTCGGCGGCGCCGTCTCCGGCCTTGTGGAGGGGGTGACGGGCGGGGGCGAGAGCGCCGACCCGTCCGGAACGCCCTCGTCCGACCCGTCCACGAGCACGTCGCCGTCGGCCGACGGTACGAGCGGCAAGGGCACGGGCAAGGGCACGGGGACGGAGCGGGACGGGGACGCGTCCCCGGACGCCACCAGCCCGAGCCCCGGAGCCACGGGTTCCGCGACCGGCGAGGGCGACGCCGACGGCAAGGGCGACGCGTCCAAGGGCAAGCACCGCGGCCAGGCGGCCGACGAGAGCGCCACGCCGGGCGGTAGCACCGAGGAGCGCGGCGCGGACAGCCGCGCGTCCCGCGGATCCGGCGGGGCGCGCGACGCGGGCAAGCTCACGGAGGGCGTGGAGCGCGAGGTGGAGCGCGTCGTCACCACCGTCGGCGGCCACCTCTCCCTGGTGACCGCCGGGCAGAAGGTCGTCGGCGGCTGGGTCTGAGCCACCGGCCACACCTGATCCGTACACACCGATCCCGGGGCGGGGGGGCCCGCTGTCCGTGGCGGCCGGGCCCCGGGTCGGCATGTGCGGGCCCGGCGCCGGGAGTCCGGGGGCCGGCGGGAGTCCAGGGCCGCGGGGGGGGGGCGGGGCCCCCGGAGGAGGGGGAGCGGCCGGCCCCACGCCACGCCTCGCCCCGCGTGCCCGGTGACCCGGCCCGCCCGGGAGGCGCCACCCTCGCCCCGTGGGCCCGTAACGCGGCCCGTGCCGCCGAGGGCGCGAACCCCGGCCGCCTGAACCCCTGCCCGTGCCGTCGAGCGCCCGAGCCCCGGCCGCCTGAGCCCCGACCGCCTGAGCCCCGTGGGCCCGTCGAGCGCGCGAACCCCTGCCCCGCCGACCGCGCGAAGCCCGGCCGCCCGAGCGCGCCAACCCGGCCCCGCCGGATGCCGTAACCCGGGCCCGCCGGGCGCTGTAACCCGCCGCCCGCCGGGCGTCGTAACCCGGCCCGCCGGGGGCCGTAAGCCGACCGCCGGGCGCCGTGAACCGACCCGGCCCGGCCCCGGAACCGTCGCTTCCGATGGCCGGCGTCTGTCCGCCGCGCGCCCGGAACCGCCGCTTCCGGCGTCGCCGCCGACCGCCCGCGCGAGCGGAGCCGACGACTCCGGGGCGGGCGCGGGCGAGTGCCGTTGAACGCTGCCCCGTTGACGCCCTTTCGGCTGCGTCCGTCCTGGCCAGCGCCTCCGATATCCGGGCGGAACGCGGTCAGTTAGCGACCGTATGTCCACTTCTGCGCAAGTGAGACAAGGGTCTCTTTGCCACAACTCGGGCTCTTCTCCCCGGCGGTTGGGCGAATCCCGGTCCCACCTGCGGAAACGTATTGTCCGTCGGAGGAGGTAAGGGCGTTTTTTCCGGGATGTGCTCCTTTGAACAACCGGCAGGGCTGTGATTACGGTCTGAACCGCTCGCACCGCGGGCCTCGTCGACCGTCACGCCGAATCCTGCCGTCGGTCGGGGGGAGTAATCGTCGCTTTCAGCGCCGAAGGCAGGAGCGGGGGACCCATAGGTTTGCGCCGGGCCCGGCCGTCGAGAGACGTCCGGAGGCCGGCTTGGGGTGAAGCCGCGTGTGCGAACACGCGACCGGGCAACTCATTGGCCCGAACCCGACAGCTCACCTCGTAGGCGTCGGTGAGGAGATGTGTTCCATGCTGCTGCGTTCCAGCAAGGCCAAGCACCGCCGCCCGTCCATGGCCGTCCGCTACGCGACGCTCGCCGGGATCACCGGTGCCGCCGTCGCGGCCCCCCTGCTCGGTGCCACCGCCGCCTCCGCCGCCACCGCCTCCGAGTGGGACCAGGTCGCCCAGTGCGAGTCCGGCGGCAACTGGTCGATCAACACCGGGAACGGGTTCTACGGGGGTCTCCAGTTCACCCCCTCCACCTGGGCCGCCTACGGTGGCAACGCCTACGCCTCGCGCGCCGACCAGGCATCCAAGTCGCAGCAGATAGCCGTCGCCGAGAAGGTCCTCGCGGGTCAGGGCAAGGGCGCCTGGCCGAACTGCGGCGTGAACCTCTCCGGCGCCTCGTACAGCGGCGGCTCGACCGGCGCGGGTTCCGACTCCGGTTCCTCTTCCTCCAGCTCCAGCAACTCGGGCACCTCCAGCAACTCGGGCAACTCCAGCAGCTCCGGTACGCAGAAGTCCGCCCCGAGCCAGCAGGCGCAGCCGAAGCAGTCGACCCGTGACGAGGCGCAGCCGGCCTCGCGCGGCCAGAGCCGTCCCGCCACGATCAAGAAGGGTGACGGCGAGTACAAGGTCAAGTCCGGCGACACCCTCTCCAAGATCGCCACCGCCCACAAGGTCAAGGGCGGCTGGAAGAAGGTCTTCGACCTGAACAAGGACATCGTCCCGGACGCGGACGTCATCTACCCGGGTCAGCAGCTCCACCTGCGCTGATCCCTCCTCCCCGGGGGCGCGGCGCGCCCCCCCCCGCGCCCGCGCGCGGGCGCTGCGGGTGGGGGGGGGGGGGGGGTCGCGG
>NZ_JBHZDA010000095.1:0-27898 GCF_042755665.1 Streptomyces sp. NPDC059142 | reverse complement strand
GGGCGGGGGGGGGGGCCGGCGCCGCGCCGCCCCCCCCCACCCCCCCGTCCGTACATCACCGCACCGCTCAGTAGCGCAGCCGTGCGAGATAGCGGTAGCTGCGCAGCGCCGTCAGGAACGGATCGGCCGGTGTGTCGTGCTCCACCAGCCACTGCCGTACGCCCCCGGACCGCGCCGTGCCGAACATCGCAGGGAAGTCCAGCACACCGGAGCCGACGTCCTCGAACCCGCCCTCGGGCGTCATGTCCTTCACATGCAGCGCGGGGAACCGTCCGGGGTGGGTCACGAAGAGCCGGCGCGGATCGTCACCGCCCTTCGACGCCCAGAACACGTCCAGTTCGAAGCCCACCAGCTCCGGATCGGTCTCCTTGAGCAGGATGCGGTACAGGCTCTCCCCGTCGACGGTGGCGTGGTCGCCGTCGTGATTGTGGAAGAGCACCTTGAGCCCGGCGCGGCGCGCGAGCAGCCCCGCCGCGTTGAACTGCCGTGCCGCCTCCCGGTATCCGGCCGGTGAGTGCATCGTGGTGGGCAGGCTGGGCACCACGATCCACCGGCCGCCGAGTGTACGGACGTCCTCGACGGCCTGCGGCAGACCGCTGCCGGTGACCGTGGGGTAGGCGACGTGTTCGAGCACCGCGCGCAGCCCGGTGGCGTCCAGCATCGAGCGGATCGCCGCCGCGCTGTGGCCGTGCCGGCCGCTGACCCCGACCGTCGCGTAGCCGATCCGCGCCAGACGCTCCAGTGTCCCGGGGAAGTCCGAGGCCAGCGGGGTGCGCATGGTGTACAGATGCATGCCGATCGCGGACGGCGGGAGCCGCCGGCGCCGCCATCCGTGTCCGGCGGCGCTCGCGCTGCCCGTACCGCCCAGCGCGACGGCCGTACCCGCCGCCGCGCCGAGGAACGCCCGTCTTCCGGTGACGGCGGCGCCGATGTGCCCGCTCTGGTCGCTGCGGCTCATCCCACTCCCCTCTCAGCGTGCGTCGACACGGACCGCACCGGTCGTCGTGTCGCCGCGGTCGTCGGTGACGGTCAGCCGCGCCGTGTAGGCGCCCGCCCGGGCGTACGTGTGCGTGGCGCTCGGGCCCTCCGGACCCGCGGGCTTGGAGTTGTCGCCGTAGTCCCAGTGGTACGAGGCGATGGTGCGCCCGGACAACGGCTCGACCTTCGAAGTGAGTTGGAAGGTGAGGGGCGTCGAGCCGTCCGACGGGGCCGCCCGGGCCGTCACCTTCGTGGCCGGTTTCTTCTCGACTCCGGAGCCGTTGAAGTGCAGCCAGTCCACCGCGAGCAGATCCGGACCCTGCTCGGTCCAGGCGGGGTTGGTGAAGACGGCGTACAGCTTCACCGTCCGCCCGGGGTCGACGAGGTCGGTGGTGGGGGAGACGATGTTGCCGTAGCCGCCGGTGACGGGGACGGTGACCTTGCCCAGCAGCGGACCGGTGGGGGAGTCCGCGCGGAACTCGATGTCGCCGCCGATGCCGCCCGAGGACGCGCCGACCGTCACCGAACCGATGCCCTTCAGCGACACCGGGTCGAAGGCGATCCAGTCGCCGTCCTCGATCTCGCCGAGCCGCTTGCCGCCCGAGGAGTCGGCGCGGTCCACGGCCTCCGCCCCGCCGTGCGCGCCGCCGGTCGAGGTGCGGTGCTCGGCCTCGCGGAAGGCGGTGCGCAGGGTCAGCGAGGCCGACCCGGTGAGGGCGGGCACACCGCCCGCGCCGCCCAGGTCCTCGTAGCGCGCGGTGATCCCGTAGTACAGGTTCTGTCCTGGACCGTGACTGTCCCCGGCGTCGGTGACGATCTCGCCCGCGCAGCCGGTGTAGTTGTCCAGCGGATGGAGGTGGCTGTCATGGCCGAGCTGGGACTGGACGACCACCCGTGAGCAGTCGATCCTGCCGCCCCGGCCGGTCTTCCCGTCCTCCCGGTCCGTGACCTTCACGGTGAAGGGGATGGTGTCGCCGAAGCGGAAGATCCCGCCGTCCGGGGGCTGTTGGATCGTCACCACCGGCCGGGTGTTGCCGACGGTGATCTCCTGGACCGAGAGCCCGGTCAGCCCGCCCGGTCCGGTGACGGTGAGCCGGGCGGTGAACCGCCCCTTGTCCCGGTACACATGGGTCGGGTTGGCCTCCGTCGAGTCGGTGGTTCCGTCCCCGTCGAAGTCCCAGGCGTAGCGCACCGGTTGGCCGCCGGGCAGACCGGAACCCGCGCTGGAGAACGCGACGGTGAGCGGCGCCGCCCCGGTGTCCGGGGTCGCGGCCGACCTGGCCTCGGGCAGCCGGTCGTCGCCCACATGGTCGATACGGTAGATGCCGGAGCCCTCGTTGCTGCCGCCCCGGCCCGTGCCGCTGCCGAGCCCGAAGTCGATGACGTACAGGGCGCCGTCGGGTCCGAAGTCCGCGTCGAAGGGCTGGTTCCACTTCATGTCGCCGAAGACGCCGTTGATGGACTGGAGATCACCGGCCTTCACCGGCGGGAACCGCGGATCGGTGAACGTCTGGTCCTTCTCCTGGAACGAGAGGGTCTTGAACCAGGTCCTGGTCAGCTCGTAGACCAGCCACTTCCCCTCGAAGTACGCGGGGAACTTCGACGGGTAGGCGTTGTCGGGGTCGTAGTCGTAGACGGGGCCGCTCATCGGCGCCCCGCCGCCCGTGCCCAGTTCGGGGAAGTCGGCCGAGGCGGAGTAGGCGTACCAGACCGTCGCCGGTGCGGCGGGCGGCAGTTCGCGCAGACCGGTGTTGTTCGGCGAGTCGTTGACCAGGTTCGCGCAGTCGAACTTCGGACCCGGGGTGTTGGTGGTGAAGTCGTAGTCGTTGAAGGGGGTGTTGGCGCCGACACAGTACGGCCAGCCGTAGTTGCCCGCCCGGGTGATCCGGTTGTACTCGACGGTGCCCTCGGGCCCCCGGTTGCCGACGGCGGCGCGCGCGTCGGGCCCGTAGTCGCCCACCAGCAGCGCCCCGCTGCCCGGGTCGGTGGTGATACGGAACGGGTTGCGCAGGCCCATCGCGTAGATCTCGGGACGGGTGAGTTCCGTACCCGGGGCGAACAGGTTCCCCTCGGGAACGGTGTACGTGCCGTCGTCCCGCGGTGTGATCCGCAGGACCTTGCCGCGCAGGTCGTTGGTGTTGCCGGCCGTCCCCTGGGCGTCCCAGGCGCGGCGCCCGGCGCGCTCGTCGATCGGCGTGAAGCCGTCGGAGGCGAACGGGTCGGTGTTGTCGCCGGTCGCGACGTACAGGTCCCCGTCCTTGTCGAAGGCGATCGACCCGGCCATGTGCGAGTTGGCCCGGCCCTCGCCGCGCAGGGTCGGGACGGTGAGCAGCCGTTTCTCGGAGGCGGGGTCGACGGTGTCGCCCGTGACCGTGAAGCGCGACAGGTTGAGCTGTTTCTCGTTCTTGTCGGAGTGCAGCAGGTAGAGCCAGTGGTTCGCCGCGAAGTCCGGGTCGAGGGCCAGCCCGAGGAGGCCGTCGGACTGGCTCGTCATCTCGGGGGTGTACGCGAAGTCCAGCGCGGTCGAGACCCGGAGCGACTCCTGGTCGATCACCTTGAGCTTGCCGGTGCGTTCGATGAAGAAGACCCGGCGGTCGGGGGCCACGGCCAGCTCGAAGGGGTCGGCGAGGTCGCTGGTGACCAGCGGGGTGCGCTGGAAGGCGCCCGTGCGGGTGGCGGTGCAGTCGCCGGGGGCGTTGCCCGCCGCCCACTGGATGCCGCCGAGCAGGTGCGAGAGGAAGGCGTCCTCCTCGAACGAGGCCGCGTCATGCCCGCCGGCGGTGAACCAGGAGCGTCCGCCGTCGTAGTTCTGGCACCAGGACCACGGATGGTCGACGCCCTCGTCCAGGCCGTCGATCCCGTCCCTCACCTTGATCTGGGCGAGGGTGTGCACCTTCCCCGTCGGGTTGGTCCGCCAGTTGTACCACTCCTCCGTACGCTCCCAGAGCTGCGGAAGGTCACGGGTCGAGGGGTGTGTCCGGTCGAGTACCTTCACCCGGCCGGTCTGGACGGCCGGGTGCTTGTCGAAGACCGCGCCGACCAGCCCCTCGTACCAGCTCCAGTCACGCTCGCTCGCGGAGGCGGAGTGCAGTCCGACCCAGCCCCCGCCCCCGCGCACGAACCCCTGGAGGGCGGCCCGTTGGGCCCCGTCCAGCAGATCGCCGCTCTCCGGCGTGGAGTTGGTGTTGTTGAAGACGATGGCCTGGAAGCGGGACAGGTTCTCCTCGGTGAAGGCGGTGGCGTCCGAGGTGGCCTCCACATCGAAGCCGTTCTCGCTGCCGAGTCGCTCAACAGCCTTGATACCGGCGGGAATCGAGTCGTGCTCGAAGTTGGTGACCTTGGAGAAGACCAGTACGCGGAACGGCGCCGCCTCGGCCCGGGGCGGGGCGGCCACCCCGGCACCGAGGACAAGGGCGAGTAACGCGGTGATCACAAGGAAGGGCGACGAAGCTCTCATGGGCGCTCCCGGTGCTGGTTGGGCCGGCGGGTTGGAAAGCGCTTTCAGGAGTACGCCGCACAGCGTAGGTCCCCGTATCACGAGGAGGCAATGGGTCGGAAGAGCCTTCTGCGACAGGGGAGTTGGGACGGACCTGGCTCCGCCGGCGGGCGTACGGCGGAGCCGGGTCCGTCCCGCCGGGTCAGGCGGCGTCCAGCTCCGCCACCTCGGCCGGGGTGAGGACGAGATCGGCCGCCGCCGCAGAGTCCACGGCGGTCTCCGGACGGCTCGACCCCGGAATCGGCACCACCGTGGGCGACTTGGCCAGCATCCAGGCCAGGCACACCCGCTGCGGACTCACCCCGTGCGCCTCGGCGATCCGGGCGAACGGGGCGTACGAGGAGCCGAGTTCACCCGCGTTCTTGATACCGCCGAACGGGCTCCACGGCAGGAAGGCGATACCCAGCTCGGCACAGAGTTCCAGCTCCGGCTCGCTGGACCGGAAGGCGGGCGAGAACTGGTTCTGTACGGAGACCAGCCGGCCGCCCAGGATCTCGTCGGCCGCCCTGATCTGCTCCGGATTCGCGTTGGAGATGCCCGCCTGCCGGATCTTGCCCTCGTCCAGCAGATCACGCAGGGCGCCGACCGACTCCTCGTACGGCACCTTCGGGTCGGGCCGGTGGAACTGGTACAGCCCGATCGCCTCCACCCCGAGCCGGCCGAGCGACGCCTCACAGGCGCGCTTCAGATACTCGGGGGAGCCGTCCAGCGTCCAGGAACCGTCGCCGGGGCGCAGATGTCCGCCCTTCGTGGCGACCAGGACCTCGGATCCGCGCGGGTGCGAGGCGAGGGCCTTGGCGATCAGGGTCTCGTTGTGACCGACGTCGGTGGCGAGCAGATGGTAGGCGTCGGCCGTGTCGATCAGGGTCACTCCGGCGTCCAGCGCGGCGTGCAGAGTGGCGAGGGAACGGGCCTCGTCGGGCCGGCCCTCGATCGACATCGGCATGGCGCCCAGGCCGATCGCGCTGACGTCGACGGTTCCGATGCGGCGGGTCTTCATGGTGGTGGCACACCTTTCGTGCTCCGGGGAACGAGCTGCCGGTTTCCCCCAGCCTCGCCGCTGATCGTCGGCGCGTCCAACAGAACGGGACGAATTCTCCGTCGCGTTCGCCACGGCGAAGGTCGCCCGGGGCGGGGGCGGCTCCGTACGGAACACGGCGGGAGGCCCGCTGCTCAGGGACGCTCCAGCCACCCCCGGACGAAGGCCGCCTGCCCCACATGCTGGAGATCGTCGGAGACGACGCTGACCAGCCGCACCCCCAGGGTCACCGCCGGGGTCCACCCCTCGTCGACGACCCGCGCGAGATCCGCGTCCTTGAGCGTGCCGAGATACGCGACCGTCCGGTCGTGGACGGCGTCGTGGTACCCGGCGAGCAGCTCCGCCGTGACACCGCCGAGCTTCGCCACGTCCTTGGCGGAGTGCCCGTACCCGGTCGCACCGGCCCGGAACGACAGCCCGAACCGCCCGTGCCAGTCCTCCGCCGTCCACACCTGCTCCGTACCGGCGGCGTCGGCGATGTGGTCGTCCTGGACCCGGGTGAGGTGCCAGACGAGCCAGGCGATCGAATTCGCCCCGTCGTCGATCCGTACCTCCAGCTCGTCGGGGGAGAGCCCGTCGACCACCTCGTGGACGGTCTCCCGGATACGCCCGAAGGCGTCGACGAGCAGATCCGCGCTCGCGGTGGCCGGGGTGTCGGTCATGGTCGGCTCCCTTGCTCCTCGGCCCGGACCGGATCCCTCCGCCCGGTCCGCTCCGGTGGGGTTCCAGGGTCACCCACCGGACCTCAGCGCGCCAGGAACGCCGAGACCCGCCCGCGCAGCGTGGCCGGGTCCAGCCCCTGCCCCGCGACATGCTCCTCCAGCGAGCCGTAGCGGCGCAGCTCACGGCGGCCGACCCCGAGCCCCAGCACCCGGTGCGGCGTCTCGGCCAGCGCGTCGTTCGCGGCGGCGGTG
Organism: Streptomyces sp. NPDC059142; assembly: GCF_042755665.1. Classification (NCBI taxonomy): domain Bacteria; kingdom Bacillati; phylum Actinomycetota; class Actinomycetes; order Kitasatosporales; family Streptomycetaceae; genus Streptomyces; species Streptomyces sp. NPDC059142. Next base: position 21,471 of record NZ_JBHZDA010000095.1, on the reverse strand, counting down.
GAGGTCCCGGCGAGATACGGCTCCACGAGCACCACATCGGCCCGGTCCGTGCCCGCGACGGCCCGGCGCAGCGCCGCGCCGTCGAAGGGCCGTACGGTCGTGGCGTACAGCACCGTCGTGTCCAGCCCTTCCGTCGCCGCCAGGACGTTGTCCAGCAGCGGTCCGACGGCCACCACGACCCCGCTCCGGCCCTCGCGTACGGTGCTGAAGCCTGTGCCTGTCACCGGGCGCGCCCGGTCGTTGCTCTGGAGCGACAGCCGTACGTAGACCCGGTCGTCCCCGGCGGCGGCGCGCCGCAGCAGGGCCTCGGCCTCGTCGGGGTGGCCCGGCACATGGACCGTCCAGCCGTCGAGCGTGTCCAGCAGCGCGACATCGCCCGGCGCCATATGGGTGAAGCCGCCCGCCGGTGAGTCGTACGAGGCCCCGGCGCTCACCAGGACCCCGCCCACGCCCTGGTGGCCGAAGTCCAGCTTGACCTGCTCGAAGGGGCGCTCGACCAGGAAACTGGCGAAGGTGTGCACCAGGGGGCGCAGGCCCGCGAGGGCGAGCCCGCCGCCCACGCCGACCAGGAGCTGTTCCCGGATCCCGACATTGATCACCCGGTCCGGGTGGCGGCGCTCCGCCTCCACGAATCCGGCGGCGCTGATCTCGGCGAGCACCACCGCGACACGCGGATCCTCGTCGAGCAGGCTGGAGGCGGTGGAGACGAAACGGTCGCGCATGGTGTCCATGGAGCTGTACCTCTCTCGGTGCGCGCCCCGGTCCCGACCGGTGCGCGGCTGGCTCTGGGGGCCTGGTCAGGACTTCGGCTCGACGCGGGCCACGACCGCGTGGGGCCGCCCGGCGTGCGGCGCGGTGAAGGCCCTGTACAGCGCCTCGTGGTCGCGGCCGTCCACGGTCACGGCCGACCAGCCGGCCGCCTCGAACCGGGAGGCGACGCCGCCGGGCCAGCCATGGGTCGCGGAGCTGTTGTCGACGACGAGGGTGTGGAGCTGTTCCAGCCCGGCGGGGCCCGCGTAGGCGATCGCCTCGTGGTTGCTGCCCTCGTCCAGCTCGGCGTCGCCGATCAGCACCCAGACGCGCGGCTCCGTGAGCCCCCGCGCCCGCAGCCCGAGCACACTGCCCACGGCGAGCGGCAGCCCGTGCCCCAGGGAGCCGCTGCTGATCTCGATCGCCGGCACCAGGGTCCGGTCGGGGTGGTGGCCGAGCGGCGAGTCGTACGAACCGAAGCCGGGCAGCAGCTCCTCGGCGAGGAACCCCTTGGCGGCGAGGACCGCGTAGTACGCCATCGGCCCGTGCCCCTTGGACAACAGGAACCGGTCCCGCCCGACCGCCTCGACGCTGCCGGGGGTCACCCGCAGCACCCGGTCGTAGAGCACCCAGAGCGCGTCCAGCGTGGAGGTCGCGGCGGGCCCGTGCTTCTCGTCGCCGGTCATCAGGGCCATGAGCCGGTGCAGCTCCTGAAGGGCGGCCCCGGGAGACGAGGACGCCGGGCGGGTGCGTGTCGTGCCTGTGCGTGTCATACGAGCCACGGTGCAACGTCAAGCGCACTTGAGGTCAAGCCGGCCTCCGCCGGGAAAGCGATTCGTGACCACCGGCAGGAGTGCGGTATTGTTCTCATGCGCGTTCGGACCAGGGAAACCCCAGGTCAGACGGGCACCGGGACGTGGCGCAGCTTGGTAGCGCACTTGACTGGGGGTCAAGGGGTCGCAGGTTCAAATCCTGTCGTCCCGACCAGCGTTTTCGCAGGTCGTAGGCGGTATCGGAGAAATCCGGTACCGCTTTTCGGTTTTTCTTGGGGACCGTGGGGACCACGGGGTCCGGCGACCCGGGGCGTATCTCTTCGATGAGGGGGCCTGGCGGGCGGTGAGTCCGGCCGTCCTGGGCAGCGTCCTTGAGCCGTGGCGGCGCCTCTGGACCGCACGCGCCGGCCGCGGAGCACGCCTGGGCATCGCAGTCGAGATCGTCGAGCGGCGCCCCGCGTCGGTCACGGCCGGATGTCGATGCGCCTGCCCGTGGTCCTGGTGGGCGTGATCGACACCCACAGCCGGCGGTCGCCGCCCGCCCACGGTGTGGTGCGGGCGTGCTGGTCCAGTCGCCGTAGTTCGTTGTCGCCGGTGACGGCCCGAGCGGTCCCGACGACGTTGACGCTCCAGCCGCTGCTCATCGCGTCGTCGATGTGGTCGACCTCGAAGGCGACCTCCTGATCCACGGCCTCGGCCGCCGCCGTTCCCGCAGCGGTGCGGTACGCGACCTCGTCGTCGGCGACGATGTAGTTGACGGGGACGACGGCCGGGCCGCCATGTGTGGAGACGGCCACTCTGCCGACTCCGTGGGTCGACAAAAGCTCACCGCACTCCTCGGCGCTGAGAGTCGTCAGCGCCGGGTGGTACGCGGCCTGCCCGGTGCCGGGCGGCAGTTCTGTTCCGCTCCCGGTCAGTGTGTCGACGGTCGTCTCCAGCGCGTCGGCGAGTCTCAGCATGAATCCGATGCCGGGCGTCGCCTGCCGTTCCTCGACGTATGCGACGTAGCCGGGAGCCGATCCGGCGCGTGTGGCCACTTCCTCCCGGCTCAGTCCCAACTGTTCCCGGCGGGCCGCGATACGTCTGCCCAGGTCGCTCCGCGGAGTGTGGACGGTCCGGCCGCGCGGTTCCCCTCGCCTCTGGTCCGGCATGGTGAACGCACATCCTTCGAGTTCGGGAACGAGCCCCCCTGCCCCTTTCACACTGCCCGCCCGGCAGGAGCTGGTGCGAGGGCCGCCCGGTTCCATGGCAAGGGCTGACCGGTCCACACGGGCGCGCAGGGGGGACTGCTCGGCCCTACGCACCGGGTACGACGGCCGCGCACCATGGACGTGCTGACGCCCCGGCCCCGGGCGTGGGGCCGGTCACTGTGCGGAGGAGCCGGTGATGTCATCGAATTCCGGAGAAGGGCCGAAGGGCACGGGCGCCTCGCGGGCTGCCGCGGTGGCCGAGACGCACACCGCGGTCGTGCTGTTCGTCGGGGACCACGCCTACAAGGTGAAGAAACCCGTCGACCTGGGCTTTCTCGATTTCCGTACCCCCCGGGCCCGACGCGCGGCCTGTGAGCGGGAGGTCCAACTCAACCGGCGGTTCGCCCCCGACGTGTACGACGGGGTCGCCGAGCTCAGCCTGCCGTGGGGCGGTCCGCCCGAGCCGGTCGTGGTGATGCGCCGGATGCCCGCCGAGCGCAGGCTCGCGCATCTGGTCGCCGTCGGCGCTCCCGTCGACGACGCGCTGCGGCGCACCGCCCGGCTGCTCGCGGCCTGCCACGCCGATTCGCCACGGACGGCTGTGATCGCCCGCGAGGGAACCCGGGATGCCCTGCTCGCCCGCTGGGAGGCGAGCTTCGAACAGATCCACGCTCTGGAGGATCAGCCTCCGCTGCCGCACATCGGTGAGATCGCGCATCTGGTACGCCGCTACCTGGCGGGCAGGAAGGATGTCTTCGACACCCGGGTCCGTGAGGAGCGGGTGGTGGACGGCCATGGCGACCTGCTGGCCGAGGACATCTTCTGTCTCGACGACGGCCCCCGTGTCCTGGACTGCCTGGAGTTCGACGACAGGCTCCGCCACGTCGACGGACTCGACGACGCCGCCTTCCTCACCATGGACCTGGAACGGCTGGGCGCGCCGGAGGCCGCCGCGTACTTCCTCGCCCGGTACAGCGAGTACTCGGGTGACCATGCTCCGCCGTCCCTACGGCACCACTATGTCGCCTATCGCGCCTTCGTCCGGGCCAAGGTCTCCCTGTTCCGGGAGCGACAGGGCGTCCTCGCCGCGAGGTCGGAGGCGGCACGGTTCGCCGATATCACCGTGCGTCACCTGCGGACCTCCGCGATACGGCTCGTCCTGGTCGGCGGCCTGCCCGCGAGTGGCAAGTCCACGCTGGCCGGCGCGCTCGCCGACCGGCTCGGCCTCACCCTGCTGAGCAGCGACCGGATGCGCAAGGAACTGGCGGGCCTGCCGCCGGAGCGGCCCGCGCCCGCCGAGTACGAGAAGGGCGTGTACACCCCCGCGTGGACGCGGCGTACCTACGGTGAACTGATCGACCGTGCCTCGGTACTGCTGTCCGCCGGGGAATCCGTGGTGCTCGACGCGACCTGGAACACGGCGGAGTGGCGGAGCGCCGCCGCCGGAGCGGCCCGGGACCGCGGTGCCGATCTGGTCTCCCTGCGCTGCGAGGTCCCCCGTGAGGTCGCCGCACACCGGCTCGCGGCCCGCCCGCCGGGCCCGTCCGACGCAGGTCCCGATGTGGGCGAGGCGATGGAAGCGGCGGCGGAACCGTGGCCCGAGGCGGTCACGCTGGACACGAGCGGGACCCTGGAGGCCGCGGTCGGGAGAGCGGTCGCGGCAGTGCGTCCCGACGGCGCCGAGCGGACGACCGTCTTCCGGCGGCCCTACATGGCGCCCGACTGAGCGGCCTGACACCGATCACCTTCCGCAACTGATCACGCGCCGGCTCTTGGGCCCCTCGGCCCCCGAAGCGCCCCTGGTGGCCCTCGCCGCGCCCGCACACGCCTTGGGAGCGTGGGAAGAGCCATGAGCGAGGAGACCGTTTCCCGCTTTCCTCGGCGGGCGTCGGACTTTCCCCGTCGGGCGTCGGACCAGGAGGAGGCAGGCCATGGACAGCGACACCGCCATGGACGGCAGCACCAGCGACAGCGGTACGTCCGGTACACGGGGACTCGGACCGGTGGTGGTCGGCACCGACGGATCCGACCACGCCACCAAGGCGCTGCTCTGGGCCGCGGACGAGGCTGCCTCGCGCAACCGGTCACTGACGGTCGTTCACGCGATCGGGGTCGAACAGGCGCGGCACCTGGCCTTCGACGACGCGCAGACCGTCCTCCGCGAGGCGCGGAAGACGCTCGACGAGGCTGCGGAGCGGGTGGCCCGCGAGCACGCGGACGTCCCGGTCTCGACGGTGCTGAGCCGGGAAGAGGCGGCGGAGAGCCTGATGGAGGCGGCGGGGGAGGACGGCACCGTCGTCGTCGGTTCCCGGGGGATGGGCGGGTTCACCGCCCTCCTCGTGGGTTCGGTCGGGCTTCGTACGGCCGCACGCGCGAAGGGCCCCGTGGTCGTCGTGCATCGTGTCGAGGAGGGTGCGGGCGGGGGCGTGGCGGTCGCGGTCAGGGACGACGGCGACCGGGACGCCCTGATGTACGCCGCACGGACCGCGCGGCTGCGCGATGTGCCACTCCGGGTGGTCAGCGTCTGGTTGTTCCTCCAGAACATGGGGTCCATGGCGACGATGGTCGACGATCTCAGCGGCCTCGCCGAGTCCCAGCGCGAGGCCACGTCACACATGGTCGAACCGGTCCGGAAGGAGTTCCCGGACCTCACGGTGAGCGTGGAGAGCGTCCGGGCCACCTCCGTGGCCGGTGCTCTGGTGGAAGCGTCCGCCGACGTCGGTCTGCTGGTGATGGGCGCCCGCAGGCCCGCGCACCGTATCGGCTCGCCGCTGGGGCGGGTCACACACGCGGTCCTGCACCATGCGCCGTGTCCGGTCGCCGTGATTCCGCGCGGCTGACGCGGCTTAGGGGAGGTGGGCTACCAACCCCCGCCTCGCCGGCACCCGAGCCCGAGCCGAAGAGCCAGCCAAGGCCGTCTGATGGCATTGCCGTCTGAGGGCATTCACGGGTGGCGGGGCGCCGACGAGCCCGTTGTCACTGCCCGAAGGCACCGTTCCGCTCCAAGCCGTCCATGAACTGCTCGCGCACCCTCAGCTCACGCCCTCTGCCGGGGCTCGTGAGAACGACGGTCTTCGCCTCCGCCAGCGACGTGGGGCCCGCCCCCAGCAGTTCACGCGTGATCACCACCGCATCGAGTACCTCGACCCGGCGCTCACTCAGCAGTCGCTGCACGGCCGCCATCCCGCCTTCCCCTGTCAGCAGTGGCCGGCACTCGTCGACGAGCACTTCAAGGCGGGCCGTCCTCTCCGGGGTCAGCCCACTGATCGCCATCGCGCTGCTCCTTCCCTCGCAGATCCGAAACTCCTCCCTCGATCATCCCGGACGTCGGGCACGAGGCCGACGAGCACGAGGTCGACGTCACCACAAGGACGGGACGTCACCACAAGGACGGGTCGGCCGGCCCGGTCAACTGCACGATGTCGTCGGACGCGACGTCGTGCAGACGGACGGCAAGGTCCTCCAAGGCGCGGCTCGCGGCCAGTTCGTCGCCGATCTCGGGGATGGAGCGGTCGAGGGGATTCCGGCGTGCCACCCCCCGGCCCACCACGTGGGAGGTGTCCGTGTGCGCGGAGTCCTGCGTCATCAGGACCGCGCGCGCCCGTGTCTCGTCACCGTCCTCGGTGAGATAGATCTGCGCACTCCACTGCTTGGCCTTCATGGTCGCTCCCTTCGTTGGCCCGGCCGTCGCGCCCGGGGCGGGTCAGTGTCCTTCCGGTACGACCGCGACGGGGCACGCCGCGTGGTGCAGCAACGCGTGGTCGACCCGGCCGAGCTGCAACCCGACAGCCGCTCTCCGCCGTTGTGCGCCGACGACCAGCAGATCCGCGCTCGCGGACTCCTCGACGAGCGCCTGGTGCGCCGCGCCCTGGAGGAGCTTGCGCCGTACGGTGACCTCCGGGACATCACGCGCGGTGACACTCATGACGTGGTCCAGGTACTCGTCGGCCTGCTGCCGGTAGGCGCGCCTCTGCTCCCCGTCGGGCAGCGGGTACGGCATGTTCTCGTACGAGGAACTTCGCCAGGCGCGTACCGCGGTCAGTTCACACCCTCTCTCCCGGGCCTGCTGAAGGGCGAACCGTGCCACGGTGGTGGATCCGGCGGTCTCTCCGATGCCGAGGACGACCCGGCCGTAGGCGGACGTCCGGTTCGGTTCGGCGCCGCGGGCCACCACCACCGGGCAGGACGCGCGGGCGGCGACGGCCAGGCTCACCGATCCCAGGAGCATGCCCGCGATCGGGCCGTGCCCGCGTGGTCCGAGGACGACGAGCGCCGCCTCGGTGCCTTCTTCGAGCAGTGCCGTCACCGGGTCCTCCGGCCGCACGTCGGTGGAGACCTTCACATCGGGAGCCTGCCGGTGCACGCGTTCCTCGGACGCCGCGACGAGATCCTCCGCGAAGACCTGCTCGGAGGGCCGCCCCGCCGAAAGTCTCGGTGGGTTCCCCTCGTAGTGCTCCCACAGAGAGGCGTGCACCAGTCTCAGGCGCCGACCCGAGCGCTCGGCCTCGGCCGCGGCCCAGTCGACCGCATGAAGGCTGCCCTCCGAGCCGTCCACTCCCGCTACCACGGGAAGCTCCATCCCTCCCACCGTCTTTCCTCTCGGGGACGTGCGATGGCCGGCGGTCAGTCCTCGACCTCCAGTACGTGCGGTACGGGACGGCGGGGCGTCCTCGGCCCCGTCGGCCCGTAACCCAACCTGATCACCATCTGGACGTGCCCTCTGCCCGAGTCGGGGTCGCGCAAGATCCAGCGCAGTTCCGGCCATTCGAGTGCCTGGGTCGCGAAAGAAGTGCTCAGGCCGTGGAGCGTGGCGATGAGCAGGACCCGCTCCAGGGCCTGCCCCGCGCGCAGCCAGTCGGCCGGGCTGTCCCGTGCGGTGCGCACCAGGGCGAGCTGGGGACGGTCCTCGAAGTCGGCCAGGCCCCGTCCGCGAGCCGGGGTGCGGCCGGCGAAGTCCCGGACCGGAGCCGATCCGCCCCGTTTGATCGGCCCGAAGGCGTACTCCGGTACGCCGTCCACGGGCGCTCGCGTCATGGTGTCCCGTGTCCACCGCTCCGTCTCCGCTTCCCGGCGGGCGTCCATGTGACCGTATCCCTCGGCGTCCTGGATCAGATCGAGCACGGTCCGGAGATGGGAACCCGCCGGGAAGGTCAGCTCCGCGCCCTCAAGGCGTGAGGCTTCGGTGAGCGCGTGCCGGACCTCCGTCGGTACGCGCCGATCGGCGAAGGGGTACCGGCTCGTGTGACGGTCATGGATCGCCGGGTGGAGCACGGTGATCCCGTCCGTGGGACCGTCGGCGTCGTCGAGCCGTACGGTCGCCAGCAGACTGGGGTCCGAGGGATCGGGAAGCAGCCGGGTGACCGGCCGCAGCCGTGCGTGGGCGGCGGCCACCCGCAGGTTGAACAGGGCCGCGCCGCAGCCGATGTGCAGCCCGCGCGTGGTGGGGTCGGCGTGCGGCATGGCACGGGTCGGATCCGCGTAGAGGCTGAAGGTCCGGTTGCCACGGGCGTAGTGGAAGCGCCAGGGCTGCGCGTTGTGCATGGACGGTGCGGCGGTCGCGTCACGGACGATCTCGGCCACGGCCACCTTGCCCGGTGTGTGTACGGACACCAAATCCTCCTGGTCCTGTCGTGTTCCTCGCTCCCAGCCTCCGCCGGGGCGAGCGGCTCGCGGCAGGGGCCGGTAGGCCCCCACCCGTGCCTGATGGCCCCATTCGGACCAGGGCCCCGGGGCTTCCCGGTGTACGGAAGGGGCCGGGTGGCACCTGCCGCGGACCGGCGACGACGACCCACCCTTGACCACGACCCACCGTGGAGGAGGGCCGCGGCTCGGCGGTCGCGGCGATACGAAGGAGCCCGGACATGGATCACCGCAGGATCAGTGAACTCATGACCCGTGACGTCGTCAGCGTGCGGATCGACACACCGTTCAAGGAAATCGCCCGGACGCTCATGGAGCACAACGTGAGCGCCGTGCCGGTGCTCGACGCGGTGGGCCGCCCGGCCGGCGTCGTGTCGGAAGCGGATCTGCTGCGCAAGGCGGCCGACCGGTCCGACCTGTCGGGCAGAACGCCGCTGCCACACCTTGAGGCGTGGGAACAGGCCAGAGCCGAGGGCCGCGATGCCGGAGAGATCATGTCCGCCCCGGCGCTGTGCGCGCATCCGGAGTGGACTGTCGTCGAGGCGGCACGGCTCATGGACGTGCAGAACATCAAACGGCTGCCCGTCGTCGACGAGGCGGACAGGCTGCTCGGCATCGTCAGCCGCGCCGACCTGCTCCGGGTCTTCCTGCGGCGGGACGCGGCGATCCGCGAGGAGATCACCCGCGACGTACTGGGCGCGACGCTGGGCCTCGCGCCGTCGGACGTCACCGTCGAGGTCGGCGAGGGGCAGGTCTTCCTGCGCGGCACGGTCGACGACAGCGGGATGATTCCCGTACTCGTACGGCTCTGCACCAGTGTGGACGGGGTCGTCTCGGTCTCCGAGCGGCTCAGGTACCGGGCGGAGCGGACGGGGCCGGTCCGTGCGGGACACGGAGCCACGGCATGAACACGGATGAGGCAGCCCCAGCGGGCGAGGCCGGTTTCCCCGGCCTGCCGGTGTACGAGGCCCCGTCGCCGAGGAACCGGTGGACGCGCCGCTCGACGCCGCGACGGAGTCACAGTCCCTGAGCCGACGTGCGAGCACACCTGCGACATGCATGCGCAATTCCGTATCCAGCGACGGTCCTTGGTATCCATCTCATGAACCGTCGCCGCGTCGAACTCGTACGCGCGCACCGGACCGCCGCCTCAGCCCCCGGACGCCAGTGAGGGGGAGGCACCAGCCAGGACGCTGTCCAGCCGGAACCGAGCAAGCCGGTCGGTCGTGGGGTCCGAGGGCGGCCACCTACCCGCCCGCGTCACCGTCCACGTTCGAACGCCACTTTCTGTAGCCGGCCACGGCGGTCGGCAGGGTGGGGAAGATGAGGCCGTCGCCCACGGACTCGGACAGCCCGTAGGCGTCGAGTTGGTCGCGCAGGTCCTGCTTGACCCGTGCCATGGCGAACACGATTCCCCGCTCGGCCATCTCGTGCCGGAGTTCCTCCACGGAGTCCAGTGCGGTGATGTCGACCTCCACATTCGCCTCGGTGTTGAGGACGAACCAGAACACGGGCTGGGTCTGCTCGTCCAGAGCGGCCAGGGCGCGATGCCGGAAGTTCTCGGCGTTGGCGAAGAAGAGAGGCGAGTCGTAACGGTAGATGAGCAGTCCGGGGACGGTACGGGCCTTCGGGTAGTCGTCGACGTCGTGCATACCGGCGACTCCGGGGACGAGCCCTTCGACGGCGTCGTGGGGGCGGGCGACGCGGCTCAGGAGTTCGGCCACGGACAGCCCCACGGCAACGAGTACGCCGTAGAGGATGCCGAGGGCCAGCACGCCGAGCAGGCACCCGGCCGCCAGAAGGAACTCCCGGCGCCGGAAGGCCGCCAGTCGGCGGAATCCCGCGAGGTCGATCAGCCGCACGGCCGCGTAGACGACGAGAGCCCCCAGCACGGGGACCGGGATGTGGCCGAGGACGGGGCCGAGGAACAGCAGCACGCCGAGGACGGCCGTGCAGGCCACCAGCGAGTACATCTGGCTGTGCGCGCCCGTCGACGCCGCGAGAGCCGTTCGGCTGGCGCTGCTGCTGACCGGGAAGCCGTGAAGAAGGCTCGCTCCGGCGTTCACCGTGCCCAGGGAGAACAATTCCTGGTTGGGATCGAGCCGTCCGCGCTCGTCGCGTTCGGCGAACGCGCGTCCCGTCAGGATGACATCGCTGTAGCCGACGAGCAGAACACCCAGCGCGGGCACCAGCAGACGGGGAATCTCGCTCAGGTCGGGCAGCGCCGGTTGGGGCAGCCCGGACGGGACTGTTCCGACGACCGCGATGCCGTGGTCCTCCCAGCCGAACAGCGCGACGAGGCCGGTGCCGAGCACCACGGCGAGCAGTGGCCGGGGAACCGCCGCCCCTGCGTGGGGTGCGACGAAGAGGAAGGCGAGGAGACCGGCGCTGAAGGCCACGGTCGCCGCCTGCGCACCGGAGAGGCCGCGCAGAAAGGAGAACAGTTGCGGGAAGAAGTCGGTGCCTGTTGTCGGGACACCGGTGAGCTTGGGCAATTGGTCCACGGTCATGAGGACGGCGATGCCCGCCAGATAGCCGACCAGGATCGGGCGGGACAGCATATCGGCGATGAACCCGAGCCTGGCGGCCCACGCCGCCAGACACAACAGCGCGATCGTCACAGCGAGCGCGGAGGCCAGCGCTCCGTAGCGTCCGGGATCGCCCGCCGCCAACGGGCCGACCACCGCCGCGGTCATCAGCGCGGTCGTCGACTCCGGGCCCACCGAGAGAAGCCTGGACGAGCCGAGCAGCGGGTAGAGCGCCAGCGCGGGCAGGACCGCCCACAGACCTGTGACCGGCGGTACCCCCGCGACACTCGCGTAGGCCATGACCTGGGGCACCAGATACGCCGCGACCGTGACGCCCGCCAACAGGTCACCCGGCAGCCAGGAGCGCCGGTAACCGGCGAGCATCGCGACCCCCGGGATCCGGGGCCGCAGCCGGAGCAGGAGCCGATCGCGCCTCCCACTGCCGTCGGGGGTGTGCCGGGGCACGGGTCTCCTTTCACCACGCCGCCTTCGGCCCTCGCTACGGCGGGTACCCGGGACGACAGCGACCGACCGGCCTCAGAAGGCGCCGCTCTTCCTGTGGGGATTGGCCGGACCCGCTCCCGGTCCGTGGCAGCCCGACCGTTCCGTGCCTCGGCGCTCACGCCGCCGGAGAGTGCGCGCGCCCGGCCCGGAGGGCGAGTGCTCTCATTGTGGCGCCCCCGCTTCTCGGCATCCTGGTGGTTTGGACCATCTGGACCCGTCGGGGGATCACCCGGCCTCCTCGGGGGAGCTGCCGGCCGTCCTGGACATCCGTGGAAGGCGGGGACTTCACCCTCGGCACGGGACCGGGCGCTCCGGTGGCAGCCGCGCTCCCGAGGCTGATCCACCGCGTGACACGCACCGTCCGCGACGCCCCGCTCCTGCCGCGGGACGGCACGACAACTCCCGGGACCGCCGCACCCGCGCCGCCGAGACCGGCCGACGGCGCGCGGGCCGGGGCCGGGTGCGCCTGGGAATGCGCGGCGGGGACGTGGCGCCGACACTGGGACTGGCGGGCCGAGGCGGCGCACGGTCCCGCCCGGCCATATCCCCGCACCCGACCGGGTCGCACGATGTCGCGGTGGTGTGAGCAGTGCGGAGAGAGGAGCGACCATGCGGGTAGGAGTGCTGACCGGCGGAGGAGACTGCCCCGGCCTCAACGCGGTGATCCGCAGCGTCGTCCGCAAGGGCGTCCAGGAGTACGGCTTCGATTTCGTCGGCCTGCGTGACGGCTGGCTCGGTGCGCTCCGGAACGACGTCGTGCCGCTGGACATCGCCGGCGTGCGGGGGATCCTTCCCCTCGGAGGGACCATCCTCGGATCGTCACGCACCAACCCGTTCCAGCACGAGAACGGGATGGGCCGCATCCAGGACACCCTCGCCGCACACGGCATCGACGCCCTCGTCGTGATCGGCGGCGAGGACACGCTCGGAGTGGCGGCCGAACTGAGCCGTCAGGGGATCCGGCTGGTCGGCGTGCCGAAGACGATCGACAACGACGTTCCCGGCACCGACTACACCTTCGGTTTCGACACGGCGGTCGGCATCGCCACCGAGGCCATCGACCGCCTCCACACCACCGCGGAGTCGCACAGGCGCACCCTGGTCGTGGAGGTGATGGGGCGGCACTCCGGGTGGATCGCGCTGCACGCGGGTGTCGCGGGTGGCGCCAACGTGATCCTCATCCCGGAGCGGCCGTTCGACATCGATCAGGTCTGTGCCTGGGTGAAGAGCCGGTTCAAGTTCAACTACGCACCGATCGTCGTCGCGGCGGAGGGAGCCGTGCCCCAGGAGGGCCAGATGATCCTGAAGGACCGTTCGTTGGACGAGTACGGCCACGTGAGACTGTCCGGCGTGGGCGAGTGGCTGGCTCAGGAGATCTCGCGACGCACCGGCACGGACGCCCGTACGACGGTACTCGGCTACATCCAGCGCGGAGGAACCCCGAGCGCCTTCGACCGGTGGCTGGCCACGCGCTTCGGTCTGCACGCCGTCGACGCGGTCAAGGACGGCGACTTCGGCACGATGACGGCCTTGCGCGGCACCGACATCATCCGTGTTCCCCTCCCCGGCGCCGGGACGGGGACCAGGGTGGTGGATCAGGCGCTGTACGAGGAGTTCGGGGTCTTCTTCGGCTGACCCCTCGGTCGCGGGCCGGCGCGGTCAGGACCGTCCACCGGGAGACCGCGGTACGCGTCCTGCTCTGGTGCCGTCGCGCCACCGGTGTCCGCCGAGGGCCGAACGGCCCGCACCTCGGCACCGGACAGCCCCAGCGGACCGCCCGCTCAGAGGCGGAGGGTGGAAGTCCGACCTCTCCTGAGCGGATGAAGGACCACGAGATGAGATTGCGCAGGGCCGGTGACGTGATGACCGCGGACGCCGTCCGCGCGGGACCGGCCACCCCCGTCGCGGACCTCGTCCGGTCGCTCGTGGAGCGCCGTATCGGCGGGGTGCCGGTCGTGGACGACGACGACAGAGTCGTCGGAGTCGTGTCGCGTTCCGATCTCGCGCGGCACCGGGACAGCGCGGGAGGCGCGCGACGGCCCGCCGGAGGCTCGCTCCCGGTCCGGCCGGGCGCCGCGGATCCCACGGTCGGGGAGCTGATGTCGGTTCCCGCGGTCACGGTCCACGCGGTCGACTCCGTCGCGCTGGCCGGTCGCACCATGGCCGTACGCGACATCGGCCGACTGCCGGTGGTGGACGAGGAGGCCCGGCTCGTCGGCATCATCACCCGGCGTGATCTGCTGCGGGTGTTCGTCCGCCCCGACTCCGACCTCCGCGACGAGATACTCGACGAGATCGTGGTCCGTGCCCTGTGGCTCGATCCCGCCCCGCTCACGGTATCGGTCGTCGACGGGGTGGTCACCCTGCGTGGCTCCCTGCGCGGCCGCGCGGACGTATCCGTCACGGTGGGGATGGTGGCCCGTGTCGACGGAGTGGTCGCCGTGGTGAACGAGCTGACCTGCCGATGCGCACACGCCGGCGAATGAGGTGCGACGACGATGACCGGTACCAGGAACCTGTTCGACGGGCTCTCCGGTGACCGGCGCGAGCGGCTGCGGGAAGTCGTCACGGAGGTGACGTTCCCCGGCGGTACGCGCATCTTCGACGAGGGCCGGCGTGCCGACCGGTTCTGGGTGGTCCGCAGCGGCCAGGTCGCGCTCGACCTGCACGTTCCCGGCAGGCAGGCGGCCGTCGTCGAGACGCTCGGCCCCGGTGAGCTGCTCGGCTGGTCCTGGCTGATCGCTCCCTACGTGTGGCATCTGGGCGCGCAGGCCGTCCGTACCGTCCACGCGGAGGAGTTCGACGCGACGCTCGTACGGGCTCTGTGCGAGGCGGACCCGGTGTTCGGCCGCGCGATGTACCGGACCGTGGCCGAGGTGGTGGCGGACCGGCTGCGGGGCAGCCGTACCCGGCTCCTCGACCTGTACGGACCACAGGGCAGCGGCACCGTGCCCGGGTGACCCTTTCCGGGGCGGGTCACCCGGGGCCCGTTCGGCCCTGGCCGGACCGGCGGACCGGGCCCACGATGGAGGGGACACGGAGACAACGCGCGGTGAGCGCGTCGGAGGAGTGAGCATGAGCGAGGTACGGCGGTTCTCACCCCGGAGCCCGATCAGGGTCTTCCTGCTCGACGACCATGAGGTCGTCCGGCGCGGCCTGCGGGACCTGCTGGAGGCGGAGCCGGATCTCGATGTGGTGGGGGACGCGGCCACGGTCGACCACGCGCTTGCCCGGGGGCCCGCGCTCCGGCCCGACGTGGCCGTTCTCGACGTACGGCTGCCGGACGGCGACGGGATCACGGTCTGCCGGGAGCTGCGTTCGCGGATGCCGGAGCTCGCCTGTCTGATGCTCACGTCGTTCGACGACGACGACGCGCTGCTGGACGCGATCATGGCCGGGGCGGCCGGCTACGTGCTGAAGGACATCAAGGGCGCGGACCTCGTCGCGGCCGTACGGACCGTCGCCTCCGGCCAGTCCATGCTCGACCCGGCGACCACGACGCGGCTGATGAGCAGTCTGCGCGGCGAGGAGGACGCCCCCGGTGCCGGGACGGACGGACTGTCGCAACTCTCGCCGCGGGAGCGGGAGATCCTCGTCCTGATCGGAGAAGGGCTGACCAACCAGGAGATCGGCAAGCGTCTGTACCTCTCGCAGAAGACCGTCAAGAACCACATCTCGCGCCTGCTGGCCAAGCTGGGCGTCGCGCGCCGCATCCAGGCCGCGGTGCTCGCCACCCAGTCCGCCGCGCGCCCCGTCACCGGCGAGCACGGGCACCGCTGATCCGTGCCCCGGACCGACCCGTGCCCCGGACCGACCCGTGCTCCGGACCGACCCTTGCCCCGGACGACGGCCCGGATCAGGAGGCCGGATCAGTAGGCCGGCTCAGGTGTGGACGAGCGGCACCGTCCACACCAGCCGGGTGCCACCTCGGCGGCGTACCCCGACGGTCAGCCCGCCGCCGAGGCCCTCCGCCCGCCGAGCGAGATTGTCGAGCCCGCTGCGACGGCCGTCCGGCGCGATGCCGGTGCCGTTGTCGGAGACGGTCAGGGTCAGCAGCCCGTCACGGACCACGAGGGACACCTCGGCGGCGTCGGCGTGCGCGTGGCGCCCGATGTTGCTCAGCGCCTCGCGCAGGACAGCCACGACATGGTCACCGGTCGCCACCGGCACATCGGTGTCGATCAGCCCCTCCATGCGCACCGCGGGGGTGAAGCCGAGAGCGCGCACGGCCTCCTCCACCACGGTGGTGGTCCGCGCCCGCAGCCCGGGGGCACGCTCCGTCTCACGGGACCGCAGTCCGAAGATCGTCGAGCGGATGATTTTGATCGTCTCGTCGAGATCGTCCACGGCGCGCAGCAGCCGTTCACGCGCCTGGGGGTGATCCACGAACCGGAGGGCGCTCTGCAGGGTCATGCCGGTCGCGAACAGTCTTTGGATGGCCAGATCGTGCAGGTCACGGGCGATCCGGTCGCGGTCTTCCAGCAGAGCGATCTGTTCGGCGTCATGGCGTCGCCCGGCCAGTTCCATGGCGAGCGCCGCCTGCCCGGCGAAGGCCAGCAGCGGGGCCGTCCCGGCCTCGGTGAAGGGCTCCCGTGCCGCACTGCGCGCCAGGAGCAGAACGCCTCGCACCGTGTCTCCGACGGCCAGGGGCACGGCTACGGCGAACCGCAGACCGCGCCATCGAGGAGGGCCTGCGGTGATGCGCGGATCGTGTTGCACATCCATGCTGATGAGCGGCCTGCCGGCCTGGAACGAGGCGCCGACGAGGGAACCCTCGCACGGGAGGACCAGCCCGTCGTGGATGTCCGCGTCCACTCCGGTGGCGTACGCCACCCGCAGCCCCCCGCCTCCGTCGGCCGGGAGCGCCAGCGCACCCATGTCGGCGGTGAGGATCCGCCGTGCGTGGCCGACGATCAGACGCAGCACCCGGTCGCCGTCCTGCCCCGACAACAGGGCGGCGACGATCTCCGCGTTCGCCTCCAGCCAGCGCTGCCGGTCGCGTGACATCTCGTACAGCCGCGCGTTCTCGATGGCCTCTCCCGCGGCCATCGCCAGCGTCAGGAGAACGGTCTCGTCCTCGCCGTCGAACGCCTTTGCGCCCCGCTTCCCCGTGAGGTAGAGGTTGCCGAACACCCTGTCGCCCACCTTGATCGGCACCCCGAGGAACGAGTGCATCGGCGGGTGGTTCGGCGGGAAGCCGTAGGAGGCCGGGTGCTCGGACAGCTCCGGCAGGCGCAGGGGCTCGGGGTGGCGGATCAGCTCGCCGAGGATTCCGTGGCCGGAGGGGAGAGGGCCGATCGCCCGCACCTGCTCCTCGCTCATGCCGGTGGTGAGGAACTGCGAGAGGCGGGTGTCCTCGCCGATGACGCCCAGGGCCCCGTACTCGGCGTCGACGAGCACCGTCGCCGCTTCGACGATGTGCCGCAGCACTTGGGGGAGTTCCAGCTCCCGGCCGACCGAGAGAACGGCTTCGAGGAGGCTTCGCATCGACTCCCCGGTCCCACGCTCCACGGCGGCCAGATGGGCCCGCAACTCCCGGGGCAGCACCTCCAACCGGGGCGGCGCGCCGTCCGCGCGCTCGACGCCGTCCTCGGTCACCGTGTCCTCCGTCGAGCTGTGCCGAACGGAGCGGAGTGCTCCACGTGTCCACGGTAACGGTCCACGGCGGTCGGGCATCCCGGCACCCGGCCGACCGCGGACGGCCGGACGGATCCGCTCAGCCGGCGGATCGCTCCAGGACCACCTTCAGTGCCCCCTCGGCGGCGGCTCGCGAGAACACCCCGTAGGCCTCTTCCATCGCGTCAAGGCCGAAGCGGTGGGTGACCAGCGCCGACGTGGGCAGCCGGCCCGCCGCCGCCATCCGGAGAAGCATCGGGGTCGAGTGGGTGTCGACCAGCCCGGTCGTGATCGTCACATCCTTGATCCACAACTCCTCCAGGTGGAGCACGGCCGGCTTGCCGTGCACCCCGACATTGGCGACATGACCGCCCGGACGTACCACCCGGGTGCACAGCTCGAAGCTCTCCGGCACGCCCACGGCCTCGATGGCCGTGTCCGCCCCGTACCCGTCGGTCAGATCCGCGACCAGCCGCGCGGGATCCTCCGCCGAACTCACGACCGCGTCCGCCCCGAGCCCGCGTGCCGCCGCGAGCCGGGACGGGTCAGGGTCGACGGCGATGATCCGGCCGGGACCGAACAGTCCGGATGTGGCGATCGCGGCCAGCCCGACGGGGCCCGCGCCCACCACGACCACGGTGTCGCCGGGGCGGACACGCCCGTTCAGGACCCCCACCTCGTAGGCGGTGGGGAAGATGTCCGCGAGCAGCACCGCGTCGTCGTCGCCGAGGGAGGGCGGCAGCGGGTGGACGGAGTGATCGGCGAAGGGGACGCGCACGTATTCGGCCTGCGTCCCGTCGATCAGATGCCCCAGCACCCATCCTCCGCCGCCCAGGCACTGGCCGTACCGGGACTCCCGGCAGTAGCGGCAGCGCCCGCACGCGCAGATGCAGGAGACCAGGACCCGGTCCCCGGGCCGTACGGACCGCACCGCGCCGCCCACTTCCACGATCTCGCCGACCGCTTCGTGGCCGAGGACGGTTCCCGGCGCGACCTCCGGAACGTCGCCTTTGAGGATGTGGAGGTCGGTGCCGCAGATCGTGACGGCGTCGACCCGCACGATCGCGTCCGCCGCGTCCTTGACACCGGGATCCGGGACCTCGTCCCAGGACGACCGTCCCGGACCGTGGAAGACCAGTGCCTTCATGACGTCACCTCCCGGACAGCCCGGACGGCCATGCCGCCCGGCGTTCGGTCTTCCCGCTCATGTCGGCCTCCTTCCGATTCCCCCACCGGCGCTGTTCCCCCCTCTCATGTTCTGGGCCGTGCTCACGCCCGGTGAGTGCCGATCGGTCCTCGGTGCGTGGGCCGGTCGGCACTCACCGGTCGGAGGAGCGGCCCCGTGGGCCGGCGCCGCACCACGCACGAGGCGCAACGAACACCCCCCGACACCCGGGCCGTGTGGTCACGCGGATGGGACGGCTGGGCCCATACCCGGAAGGGGAATTCCTCGCGAACATGAAGACACACGGACCTACCGAGTTCTGGAGGCCGGGCCATGACGTCGTGGCATCCCCTGAATCAGGGCAGGCTCCCTACCGGCCGGGTTCACGGGCCGAGACGACGTAACCCGCTGTCGCGGCCGTGCGACCGGCTGCGGTTCTGGATCGACCTTCTTCTCCTGGTGGTGCTGGTCGTAGGTACACCAGCCGCCGGGCTGGCCACCGGGGATATCGCGTACCACAGTCACGTGGCAGCGACCCGTAATGCCGGGCAGCACCAGGTCACCGCACGCCTCACGGCGAGTGCGCCGCGCAGTCCGCCACCGGGTACCGGGCCGGGAAGCCCGGTGGGGAACGTGCCGGTCCGCTGGACCGACCACGGGGGGACGCACGCGGGGACCGTCCTCGTTGCCCAGGGACAAAAGAAGGGAACGCAAGTTCGGATATGGGTCGACCGGGAGGAGAAGGTGACCTCGCCTCCGGAAAGTCGAGGAACGGCCCCTCTCTCCGGAATGGGCGCGGGCATCATGGCGGCCGGCGCGACAGCCACCTTCGTGAGCGTCGCGAGGCTGCGGTTCCACCGGTCGCTCGATCGTCGGAACTACGTCCGATGGCAGAAGGAATGGTCCATGATCGAGCCCGTCTGGTCCCACCGTGGCGACACATGAGGTGCGTTCGGGGAAGATCCGCCCCCGAGCCGTCGTCCCCCGGCACCCATGTTGGGGGCGAAGCTCCCACGCGGCCGCCCGGACGGTCCGCTCGCGCCCCGGCGGTCCGACGGCGAGCGTCCTTCCGGCCGCCCGTCGTGTGCGGCGCCTCCACCGGTGTTCATGTCGACCGGTGTTCATGTCGACAGGAGAGGCTGAGCGATGACTGACATCCAAGGCTTGTTGGGCGACGAGGCCGAGGAGTTGCTGACCCATACGGCCCGGGGGATTCCCAAGGAGGACCTGGTACTGCCCGGTCGTGACTTCGTCGACCGGGTCGTGGCCGGGACCGACCGTTCGCCCCGGGTGCTGCGCAACCTGGAGTCGCTCTTCGACCACGGGCGGCTGGCCGGCTCCGGGTACCTGTCGATTCTGCCGGTCGACCAGGGCATTGAGCACTCCGCGGCTTCGGCATTCGCCGCGAACCCGCGCTATCTCGACCCCAGGAACATCGTCGAGCTGGCCCTCGAAGGCGGTTGCAATGCTGTCGCCAGCACACTCGGCGTGCTCGGGGCCGTGTCGCGGAGATTCGCGCACAAGATCCCCTTCATCGTGAAGCTCAACCACAACGAGCTGCTCACCTATCCGAACCACTACGACCAGATCATGTTCGGCAAGGTCGAGCAGTGCTTCGACCTGGGCGCCGCAGGCGTCGGTGCCACGGTCTACTTCGGATCGGAGCAGTCCGACCGTCAGTTGCAGGAGGCCAGCGAGGTCTTCGCCCGAGCCCACGAACTGGGCATGTTCACGGTGCTCTGGTGCTATCTGCGCAACCCCGCGTTCAGCAGGGACGGCGTGGACTACTCGGTCTCGGCCGACCTCACCGGTCAGGCCAACCACCTCGGGGTGACGATCGAGGCCGACATCGTCAAGCAGAAGCAGGCACAGAACAACGGCGGCTATCGGGCGCTGGATTTCGGCAGGACCGATCCTCGCCTGTACGCCACCCTCACCACCGGCCATCCGATCGATCTCACCCGCTGGCAGGTGGCCAACTGCTACATGGGCCGAGTCGGTCTGATCAACAGCGGGGGCGCCTCGGCCGGCGAGAGCGACCTGACCCAGGCCGTGCGGACCGCGGTGATCAACAAGCGGGCGGGTGGCACCGGTCTCATCACCGGCCGTAAATCCTTCCAGCGTCCCACCGATGAGGGCGTCGCACTCCTGCACGCGGTCCAGAACGTCTACCTCGACGACAGCGTCTCCGTCGCCTGACACGGGCGCCCACCGCCACCGGTCGCCCGGACGGGCGTCCGCGGTCATCGGTCACCGCCCGTGCAAAGGGCCGCCCGGTGCCCACGTGCGGGCCGTTCGGCCCCCCGTCGGAGACCTGTCGGCGCATGGGCGGAGACGGCCCGTACCGGAGAGAGTGGAGGGGACCACCCTCAGGGAAAACGGTCCGCGTGACTTCGGAGGAAGCGATGCCCGAGACGAGCACGGTCCCCGTACTCGCGGTACGCGTCACACCCGTACGCCGGACCGGGCAGGACGCCCGCCTCACCCACCACGCCCGGCTCCGCGCCCACGGCACCGGCCGCCGCGAGGCCACCGACCGGACCTGGCGGCCCCTGCCGGTGAACACCGGGACGGGGGCACCATGACCAGCTCGGCAGCCTCCGCGGCAGGGCGCCTGGCGCCGTGCCTGCGTTCCGTACGGGCCGTGGTCCTCGACACCGACGGTGTGATCACCGAATCCGCCGGAGCGCACGCCGCGGCGTGGAAGGGCGCCTTCGACGCCTGCCTGGCTCCCGACATCGACCGTGCCGCCGTGCACGGTCACCACCGCGTGGACGTCCGCACCGTCCACGTCCTGCCCCCCCCGGATCGGTCACCCCACCCGACCTACGGAGCATTACCCCACCCGGGCCGCACCGACCACTGCGGCGAGGAGCAGAGCCACGGCCTCGCTCGGTTACCGGGCCTCCCTCGCCGTGCACCAGGCCGTCGCACCCGTACGGGTCGTCGCCCCGGCGATCGCCACGGCGGTGGAGCGCCGGCGCACCGCGCGGCGGGCCGTCCGTACCCGCGGGTTGACCCTCCCCTTGCGTCAGGTCCCAGGCTGGGCAATGACGAAAGGGAAGACGGATGAGTTACTCCGGGGGAGAGGTCTCGGCATTCGCCGGGGTGACGGTGCGCACGCTGCACCACTCGGCCTCGTCTTCCTCGCCCTCGCGCTCAACGGCGCTGTCCTCCTGCTCATGGATGTCGTTCTCGGCCGGACTGTTGCTCTGATCGTCACGGGCCTGTGGTTCGTCCTGCCCAGGGGACTGCGCCCCGCCCCATGACCCGCTGGCCTGACACCACCCGGCCCGGCGCCGGGC
>NZ_JBHZDA010000094.1:12409-28234 GCF_042755665.1 Streptomyces sp. NPDC059142 | reverse complement strand
GGCCGGGGCGGGCGGGAGCTGGCCCTTGAGGGGGCCCCATTCGTTCGGGTCGGGGACGCCCGGCGGGAGCATCTGGCGGCGCTTGGGGCCGCCGTGCTCGGACTCGCCCGGCTCCTTCGCGCCCGGCCACGCCTTCGCGACGCGGGCCGCGAGGACGAAGTCCTTGCGCAGCGGGTGGCCTTCGAACGCCTCGGGGAGCAGGAGCGGGACGAGGTTCGGGTGGTCGGTGAAGGCGACGCCGAACATCTCGTGCGTCTCCCGCTCGTGCCAGCCCGCGCCCGCGTAGACCCCGATGGCGGTGGGCAGGACCGCCGCGTCGTGCGGGACGGTCGTACGGACGAGCAGACGGCGGACCGTACCCGGGCCGACGGCGGCGACATGGGCGCAGACCCGGAAGCCCGTGCCCGGTTCGTCGACGGCGCTCAGCCAGTCGAAGTAGGTGAGGCCCAGGGTGGACCGGGCGGTTTCGAGGGCGCTGATCCAGGACGCGGCGGGCACGTCGACCGTGAGCAGGTCGTAGCTCAGCTCGGCCGTGGCACCCTCCCCGAAGATCTCGGCGGCGGCGTCGGGCAGCCGGTCGTAGCCGGCGGCGGAAGCCTGGTCGGAAGGGTTCACGACGTGGACTCCCCCGCCGTGCCGGAACCGGTTCCCGAGCCGGATCCCGAGCCCGAGCCGGATCCCGAGCCCGTGCCCGGTGTCGGCGGGGCCGGCACCAGGCCGCTGCGGAGCGCGGCGGTGGAGGGCCTGCCGCCGGTCGCGTACCGCTCCTTGAGCGACTCGCGGGCGATCTTCTCCTGGAGCTTCAGGATGCCCTGGAGCAGCGCCTCGGGGCGCGGCGGGCAGCCGGGGACGTAGACGTCGACGGGGATGATCTGGTCGACGCCCTTCGTCACCGAGTAGGAGTCCCAGTACGGGCCGCCGCAGTTGGAGCAGGCGCCGAAGGAGATCACGTACTTGGGCTCGGGCATCTGCTCGTACAGCCGCTTGACGGCGGGCGCCATCTTGTCCGTGACCGTGCCGGAGACCACCATCAGGTCGGCCTGGCGCGGCCCCGGCGCGAAGGGGATCACGCCGAGCCGGATGAAGTCGTGCCGGGCCATGGAGGCGGCGATGAACTCGATCGCGCAGCAGGCGAGCCCGAAGTTGAAGACCCAGAGGCTGTAGCGGCGGCCCCAGTTGAGCACGACCTTCATCGGCTCGGGCGCCAGCCGCGAGAGCACCCCGAGGCGTTGGGGATCGGGCAGCGGTACGGGCGCGGAGACCGGGGCCGCGCCGCCGGCCGGGGCGGATCCCGGGGCCGGAGCGGAACCGGCGGCCGGGTCGGCGGGGGTCACGTCCATTCCAGGACGCCCTTCTTCCATGCGTAGAGCAGTCCCACGGCCAGGAAGCCGAGGAAGATGAACATCTCGACCAGCGTCGTGGCCCCGTACCCGGGCGCGGCGAACACGGTCGCCCACGGGAACAGGAAGATCGAGTCGACCGCGAAGATCACGTAGAGGAACGCGTAGACGTAGTAGCGGACCTGTGTGTGGGCCCATCCCTCGCCCACGGGGTCCACCCCGCACTCGTACGTGAGCAGTTTCTCGGGCGTCGGCACCACCGGCCGCAGCAGCCGGCCGGCTCCGAAGGCGACGGCGACGAACAGCACACCGACGACCGCGAGCAGCCCGACAACCGAATAGCTCTGGAAGTAGTCCGACGCGAGAACGGTCGGTTGCGACACGTCCGCCCCTCGCTCCCTGACCTCATAGCGACTTCATCGACTTCTTCGACGATCTGTACGGACGGGAGTCTAGGCCCTGCTAAAGAAACGGTAAGCAGCCCGTCTCGCATAGTGGGGTTATCCCCACCGTCAACTCACCCAGCTACCCCATGGCGCCCGGCTTCCGGGCCGGGCACGCTTGGCTCTTATGACCGCGAGACCGGCCGCCCACCACGGCCTCCCCGACGACGGCCGGCCGCCCCCGGCGCGTTTCGCGTACGACCGGCACACCTGGAAGGAGATCGCCTATCTCCTGAGCAATCTGCCGGTGGCGGTGGCCGGTTTCCTCTATGCGACGTTCACGCTCTTCACCGGCGTGGGCCTCTCGGTGACCGTCATCGGGCTGCCGTGGCTGGTCGCCGGGCTGACCGGCGCGCGGCTGATCGGCCGGGCGGAGCGTGCGCGGGCGCGCGCGCTCCTCGGTATACGGATCGACGAGCCGAGCCCCCTGCACGGCTCCCGGGGCCGCAAGCGCCGCCGGAAGGACGGAGCGGGAAAGGGCCGAGCCGGAAAGGACGGCACAGGAAGAGGCGGCACCCGGAGGACCGGCGACCCCGAGGGCTTCTTCGGGTGGGTGTGGGCCGGGCTGAAGGATCCGGTGGCGTGGCGGACGATGCTGTACGAGTTCGTCCGGCTGCCCTGGGGGGTGCTGACGTTCTCCGTCACGCTGGTGGGGATCGTCGTGCTCTGGCCGGTCCTGCCGCATGTGGCGCGCGGGCTCACCAACGCCGACCGGGCCATGGCGCGCGGCCTGCTCTCGCCCTCCGACGAGCTGGAACGGCGGATCGCGGAGCTGGAGTCGGACCGCGGGGTGGTCGTGGACACCGCCGCTGCGGACCTGCGCCGGATCGAACGCGACCTGCACGACGGCGCGCAGGCCCGCCTCGTCGCCCTCGCGATGGGGCTCGGGCTCGCCAAGGAGAAGCTGCTGGAGGATCCGAAGGCGGCGGCCGACATGGTGGACGAGGCGCACGGCGAGGTGAAACTCGCCCTCCAGGAGCTGCGGGATCTCGCGCGCGGCATCCATCCCGCCGTCCTCACCGACCGGGGGCTCGACGCGGCGCTGTCGTCCATCGCCTCACGCTGCACGGTCCCGGTGAAGGTGACCGTCGATCTGGGCGAGCGGCCCGCCGAGGCGATCGAGGGCATCGCGTACTTCACCGTCTCCGAGCTCCTCCAGAACGTCAGCAAGCACAGCGCGGCACGCTCGGCGGCCGTCGACGTGTGGCGCGCGGACGAGCGGCTGATGCTCCAGGTACGGGACGACGGGCGCGGCGGCGCGCGACTGGACGGCGGGACGGGGATGGCCGGGCTGGCCGAACGGCTCGGCGCGGTCGACGGGCTCTTCGTACTCGACTCGCCGGAGGGCGGGCCCACGGTGGTCACCGCCGAACTGCCGTGGCGGGAGCGCGGCGGGGCCTGAACCGGCGCGGTACCCGCGCACGCCCTCTCCGTCCCTGTGGGGCCCACGGATCTTCCGTGGGCCCCACAGGCGTGTCAGGCGTCCCCTGGGCCCCACCGGTCCCTCGGGGGTGGGGAAAACCCCAGGGTGAAGAGGGAGACCGGCCTCATGGTGCGCCGGTCCGTGCGCCGGGAGCATGGAGTGAGAACGAAGCCCCCGGCCCCTCGCTCCTCCCGGGCCTCCGTTCCTCCCACCCCCTCGCTCCTTCCGGCTCTTGCTCCTCCCGGCCCGTCGCTCCTCCCCCTCTCTCCACCCCTCC
Source organism: Streptomyces sp. NPDC059142 (assembly GCF_042755665.1). Classification (NCBI taxonomy): domain Bacteria; kingdom Bacillati; phylum Actinomycetota; class Actinomycetes; order Kitasatosporales; family Streptomycetaceae; genus Streptomyces; species Streptomyces sp. NPDC059142. Next base: position 24,751 of record NZ_JBHZDA010000094.1, on the reverse strand, counting down.
GCCCCTCCCTCGCGGACTCGCAGAACGGACACCTCCGATGGCCATCGACTACGGATCGCGGTCACGCTCCCACGTACTCCCCCGCGCCCTGCGCGCCCCCGTCGAGGGGCGCATGTGGCGCGAGTTCGGTTATCTGCTGCTGAGTCTGCCGATCAGCGTGGCGCTCTTCTGCTACGCGGTGGCCATGACCGCCGCGGGCACCGGGCTGCTCGTCACCTTCCTCGGCATACCGGTCCTGGCCGCCTCGCTGGCCGGCTGCCGGGCCTTCGGCATGCTGGAGCGGGCCCGCGCGCGGGCGCTGCTCGATCTCGACGTGGCGGAGCCCGCGCCGGTCAGGGGCGAGAAGAGCGGCCTGCTGTCCTGGGTCGGCGCGGTCCTGAAGAGCGGCGCGTCCTGGCGCCATCTGCTGTACGCGGTGGTGCACCTGCCGTGGGCGATCGGCGCGTTCGTGCTCTCCCTGACGTTCTGGACCGTGGGCTGGTCGCTGTTCCTCTACCCGCTGTGGCAGTGGGTGTTCCCCTCCCACCTGGACCAGCCGGGCATCGGCATCAACGTGGACGCCGCGGGCAACGGCTTCTACGCCGACACCCCCTTCGAGATCGCCGTCGTCTGCGTCCTCGGGTTCCTGCTGGTGCTGCTCTCCCCCTGGCTGATCCGCGGACTGTCGGGCGTGGACCGGGTGCTGGTCCGCGGTCTGCTCGGCCCGTCCCTGCTGGCCAGCCGGGTCTCCGAACTGGAGTCGGACCGCGGGGTGGTCGTGGACACCGCCGCCGCGGACCTGCGCCGGATCGAACGCGACCTGCACGACGGTGCGCAGGCCCGCCTCGTCGCCCTCGCGATGGATCTGGGGCTGGCGAAGGAGAAGCTGGCCGAGGACCCGCGCGCCGCCGCCGCCATGGTCGACGAGGCGCACGGCGAGGTGAAGACCGCCCTCCAGGAGCTGCGGGACCTGGCGCGCGGCATCCATCCCGCGGTCCTCACCGACCGGGGGCTCGACGCGGCGCTCTCCGCGATCGCGTCCCGCTGCACGGTCCCGGTGACCGTGCAGGTCGACCTGCCGGCCAGGCCCGCCGCGGCGATCGAGGGCATCGCGTACTTCACCGTCTCCGAACTCCTCCAGAACGTCAGCAAGCACTCCCGGGCCCGGCGGGCCACGGTGGACGTCTGGCGGACGGAGAGCCGGCTGATGCTCCAGGTCACGGACGACGGCGTGGGCGGGGCGGACGCGGCGGCGGGCAGCGGGCTCGCCGGGCTGACGGAGCGGCTGGACGCGGTGGACGGCGTCCTGGTCGTGGACTCCCCGGCGGGCGGCCCGACGACGATCACGGCGGAACTGCCCTGGCGCGGCTGACACGGCCCGCCGTGCCGTACGCGCGGAGCCGTACACGCGGAGCCGTACGCACCAGGCCCTGCGCGCAGGACCGTACACACCGTGCCCCACGCACAGGGCCGTACGGCGCAACCACCACCAGCGGCGCGAGCGCTCTCCGCCCCCGCGGGCCCCGGCCCTCGGGGGCTGCCGCGCGCCGTGCCCACGCCCGGCGGAATTCGGTACGGGAGGCCACGGCGCCATCCGAATGCTGGGATGCTGGGGAGCACGGGGCGACACACATCGACATGGGGGCTGAAGGTCGTGGAGGACAGGGTGCGGGTGGTCATCGCCGAGGACTCAGTGCTGCTCAGGGAGGGCCTGACCCGGCTGCTGACCGACCGCGGGCACGACGTGGTGGCCGGTGTCGGTGACGGGGACGCGCTGGTCAAGACCGTCGGCGAGCTGGCGGACCGGAACAGCCTGCCGGACGTGGTGGTGGCGGACGTACGGATGCCGCCGACCCACACCGACGAGGGGGTACGGGCGGCCGTACGGCTGCGCAAGGACCATCCGGGGATAGGCGTGCTGGTGCTGTCGCAGTACGTCGAGGAGCAGTACGCGACCGAGCTGCTGGCGGGGAGCAGCCAGGGCGTCGGCTACCTGCTCAAGGACCGGGTGGCCGAGGTACGGGAGTTCGTGGACGCCGTGGTCCGGGTGGCCAGGGGCGGTACGGCGCTGGACCCCGAGGTGGTGGCGCAGCTCCTGGGCCGGAGCCGGAAGCAGGACGTGCTGGCGGGGCTGACGCCGCGTGAGCGCGAGGTGCTCGGGCTGATGGCGGAGGGGCGGACGAACTCGGCGGTCGCCAAGCAGCTCGTCGTGAGCGACGGGGCGGTCGAGAAGCATGTGAGCAACATCTTCCTGAAGCTCGGCCTCTCCCCGAGTGACGGGGATCACCGCCGGGTTCTGGCCGTGCTGACGTATCTGCGGAACTGACCGGTCCGCTCCGGCCCGGGGGGTCCGCCGGGTCCGGCGGCCCGCCCCGGGCCGGGTGGCTCCGGACGGTCCGGCGGGCCGCCCGCGCCCGCGCGCCGTAGGTCGGAAGCCCTACACCCAAAGAATGAGAGCGGAGCGCTCGGCACGGGAGGGACCAACGGTCGGGTAAACCGCGACAAAGACGACAAATTGGTACGCCGCGGCGTCTCAAAAGAGCGTCCACCATCCGGCTGTCCCAGGGAAGGCGACCCTTACCCACGTAGGGTGGTATCCGGACTGCCGGGCGGCCGGTCGGTCCCGAGCCGCCGCCTCGTAGGGAGGTCCAGTTCAGTGACCAGCCAGGTCAGTAGCCCAGCCGAGCAGGCCGATGAGGCCAACGACGCGAGCGAGCCGAGCGATTCCGGCGACGCGGTCCTGTCGGGCGGCAGCCCGGCCGACGGAAGCACCGGAGGGACCGGGGACGGGACCGGGAGCGGTGCCGAAGGGAAGCCCGAAGGAACCGACGGGACCCGCGGCGCCGGCGGGACCGGCGAGAAGGAGGTCCGCCGGCTGGAACGGGTGATCATCCGTTTCGCGGGTGACTCCGGTGACGGGATGCAGCTCACGGGTGACCGGTTCACCTCCGAGACCGCGTCGTTCGGGAACGACCTGTCGACCCTGCCGAACTTCCCCGCCGAGATCCGGGCCCCCGCAGGCACCCTGCCGGGCGTCTCCTCGTTCCAGCTCCACTTCGCCGACCACGACATCCTGACCCCCGGCGACGCGCCGAACGTGCTGGTCGCGATGAACCCGGCGGCGCTGAAGGCCAACATCGGCGACGTGCCGCGCGGCGCGGACATCATCGTCAACACCGACGAGTTCACCAAGCGCCCCATGGCCAAGGTCGGGTACGCGGTCTCCCCGCTGGAGGACGGCTCGCTCGACGGCTACCAGGTCCACCCGGTGCCGCTGACGACGCTGACGATCGAGGCGCTGAAGGAGTTCGGACTCTCCCGCAAGGAAGCGGAGCGTTCGAAGAACATGTTCGCGCTCGGTCTCCTGTCATGGATGTACCACCGGCCGACCGAGGGAACGGAGCGCTTCCTCCGGGCCAAGTTCGCGAAGAAGCCGCAGATCGCCGAGGCGAACGTGGCCGCGTTCCGGGCGGGCTGGAACTTCGGCGAGACGACCGAGGACTTCGCGGTCAGTTACGAGGTCGCCCCGGCGGACGCCGCGTTCCCGGCGGGCACGTACCGCAACATCTCCGGGAACCTCGCCCTCTCGTACGGTCTGGTCGCCGCCGGCCACCAGGCGGAGCTGCCGCTCTACCTCGGCTCGTACCCGATCACCCCGGCCTCCGACATCCTGCACGAGCTGTCCAAGCACAAGAACTTCGGCGTGCGGACCTTCCAGGCCGAGGACGAGATCGCGGCCATCGGCGCGGCGCTCGGCGCGGCCTTCGGCGGCTCGCTCGCCGTGACCACCACCTCGGGCCCCGGAGTGGCGCTCAAGTCGGAGACCATCGGGCTCGCGGTCTCCCTGGAGCTGCCGCTGCTGGTCGTCGCCATCCAGCGCGGCGGCCCCTCCACCGGGCTGCCCACCAAGACGGAGCAGGCCGACCTGCTCCAGGCGATGTACGGGCGCAACGGCGAGGCCCCCGTCCCGGTGGTCGCGCCGCGCACCCCGGCCGACTGCTTCGACGCCGCGCTGGAGGCCGCGCGGATCGCGCTGGTCTACCGCACCCCGGTGTTCCTGCTCTCGGACGGCTACCTCGCCAACGGCTCCGAGCCCTGGCGCATCCCGGAGCCGGACGAACTCCCCGATCTGCGGGTCCGGTTCGCCACCGGCCCCAACCACGAACTGGCCGACGGCACCGAGGTGTTCTGGCCGTACAAGCGCGACCCCCAGACCCTGGCCCGCCCCTGGGCGGTGCCCGGCACCCCGGGTCTGGAGCACCGGATCGGCGGCATCGAGAAGCAGGACGGCACGGGCAACATCTCGTACGACCCGGCCAACCACGACTTCATGGTCCGCACCCGCCAGGCCAAGGTCGACGGCATCCAGGTCCCCGACCTGGAGGTGGACGACCCGGACGGCGCGCGCACGCTCGTCCTCGGATGGGGCTCCACGTACGGTCCGATCACCGCGGCCGTCCGCCGGCTGCGCAAGGCCGGCGAGCCGATCGCGCAGGCCCATCTGCGCCATCTCAACCCGTTCCCGCGCAACCTGGGCGAGATCCTGGCGCGGTACGACAAGGTCGTGGTCCCGGAGATGAACCTCGGTCAGCTCGCGACGCTGCTGAGGGCGAAGTACCTGGTCGACGCCCACTCGTACAACCAGGTCAACGGCATGCCGTTCAAGGCGGAACAGCTCGCCACGGCCCTCAAGGAGGCCATTGATGTCTGAGACGACCATGTCCGGCACACCCGCGTCCGGGGCGACCCCGGGCGGGCCGCGCACGCCGGCCGCCTCGTCCCTCGCGGGCGAGCTGCTGTCCCTGGTCCCCAAGGCCACGGCCAAGCAGTCCATGAAGGACTTCAAGTCGGACCAGGAAGTGCGCTGGTGCCCCGGCTGCGGCGACTACGCGGTGCTGGCCGCGGTCCAGGGCTTCATGCCCGAGCTGGGCCTGGCCAAGGAGAACATCGTCTTCGTCTCCGGCATCGGCTGCTCCTCCCGCTTCCCGTACTACATGAACACGTACGGGATGCACTCCATCCACGGCCGCGCCCCCGCGATCGCCACCGGGCTCGCGACCTCGCGCCGCGATCTCTCGGTCTGGGTGGTCACGGGCGACGGTGACGCGCTCTCCATCGGCGGCAACCACCTCATCCACGCGCTGCGCCGGAACGTCAATCTGAAGATCCTGTTGTTCAACAACCGGATCTACGGACTGACCAAGGGGCAGTACTCCCCCACCTCCGAGGTCGGGAAGATCACCAAGTCGACCCCGATGGGCTCGCTCGACGCGCCCTTCAACCCGGTGTCGCTGGCGATCGGCGCGGAGGCGTCGTTCGTGGCCCGTACGGTCGACTCGGACCGCAAGCACCTCACGGAGGTGCTGAGACAGGCCGCGGAGCACCCCGGTACGGCGCTGGTGGAGATCTACCAGAACTGCAACATCTTCAACGACGGCGCCTTCGAGGTCCTCAAGGACAAGGAGAAGGCCGAGGAGGCCGTGATCCGGCTGCAGCACGGGCAGCCGATCCGCTTCGGCGCGGGCGGCTCGAAGGGCGTGGTCCGTGACCAGGCCACCGGCGATCTCCAGGTCGTGGCCGTCACCCCGGAGAACGAGTCGCGGATCCTCGTCCACGACGCGCACGCGGCCAGTCCGACCACCGCGTTCGCGCTCTCGCGGCTCGCGGACGCGGACACGCTGCACCACACGCCGATCGGGGTGCTGCGCAGTGTGAAGCGTCCGGTGTACGACACGCTGATGTCGGACCAGCTCGACGCGGCCGTCGAGCAGCGCGGCAAGGGCGACCTGTCGACGATGCTCGCGGGCGGCGACACCTGGACGGTCGTCGGCTGACGCGACACGCCACACGGGGCCCGGCTCTCCTCATCCGGTACGGACGTACGTATGCGTGTACGTCCGGTACGGGCGGGGGGAGCCGGGCTCCGTCGTTCTCGGGGCCGGGGCCTCGTCGTACGTACGGTCCACGCGCGGGGCGGGCTCCGTCGTACGCGCGGGGCGGGCCTCGCCGTACGTACGGTCCGGGCCTCGTCGCCCCGTTCAGCCGGTCCGGGCCTCGTCGTACACCTCGCGCGCCTTGAGCACCTCCTCCGCGCGCCGCTCCGTCCAGCGCGCCAGCGCCCACACCTGCTCGGCGGCCTCCCGCCCCAGCGCGGTCAGCGAGTAGTCGACGCGTGGCGGGATGACGGGCCTGGCGTCACGATGGACGAAGCCGTCGCGCTCCAGGGTCTGGAGGGTCTGCGCGAGCATCTTCTCGCTGACCCCGCCGATCTCGCGGCGCAGCTCGCTGAAGCGGTACGAGCGCTCCAGCAGCGCGGCGAGGACGAGGACGCCCCAGCGGCTGGTGACGTGCTCAAGGATCAACCGGGAGGGGCACATCTGCCGGTTCACATCGGGCTTCACGCTTACGTCCATGCCAGTACCTTACTTTGAAGTGGGTACTTTCCCTAGGTTAGTGCCACCCCTAGGGTGAGTGAAGAACGCACACGAGCACCGCACACCCCGTACGAACTGGAGAGACCCCCCATGAGCATCGTCGTCACCGGAGCCACCGGACACCTCGGCCGTCTGGTCATCGAGGCCCTGCTGGCCGCCGACGTCCCGGCCGACGGGATCGCCGCCGTCGTACGGAACAAGGAGAAGGCCGCGGGCCTGGTGGCGAGCGGGGTCGAGCTGCGCGTCGCCGACTACGACGACCCCGCCTCGCTGAAGGACGTCTTCCGGGCGGGCGACCGGGTCCTGCTGATCTCCGGCAGCGAGGTCGGCAAGCGCGTGGCCCAGCACGGCGCCGTCATCGACGCCGCGAAGGCGGCGGGCGTCGCCCAGCTCGCGTACACCGGTGTCCTCGGCGGCCCGGACGCCGACTTCGACCTGGCCGAGGAGCACCGGGTGACCGAGCGGCTCATCCTCGAATCGGGGCTGCCGTACACCTTCCTGCGCCACGGCTGGTACACCGAGAACTACACCGAGAACCTGGCGCCCGTGCTGGAGCACGACGCCGTCGTCGCCGCCGCGGGCGAGGGCCGGGTCTCCGCCGCGGCCCGCGCGGACTACGCCGCCGCGGACGCCGCCGTACTGACCGGCGAGGGCCACCTCAACAAGGCGTACGAGCTGAGCGGCGACACCGCGTGGTCGTTCGCCGAGTACGCGGCGGAGCTGTCGCGCCAGACCGGCAGGACCATCGCGTACACGAGCGTGCCGGCCGAGACCCTGCGGGGAATCCTGGTCGGCGCCGGGCTGCCCGAGCCGCTGGCGGCCATCCTCGCCGACGTGGACGTGGCGATCGGGCGCGGGCGCCTCGCGGGCACCTCGGGCGAGCTGGCACGGCTCGCGGGCCGGCCGACCACCCCGCTCGCCGACACGATCGCCGAGGCGCTCGCCTCCTGACGGCCCACCCGGCCCACCCGGCCCACCCGGCCCGCCTGACCCACCCCGCCCCGGCCGCGCCCGTCATGACCGTATGACGATACGGACATGACATCGCACCCCGTGCCCCGCTACCTTCGTCGGAGACGGGCTCGGGGCGGCGCGCGCGGCGGGGAGGGTCAGTGAAGTCGGAGAGCGAACAGCGGACGGGACTGCTGTACGGGATCGGTGCCTACGGGATGTGGGGACTGGTCCCGATGTTCTGGCCGCTCCTCCAACCGGCCGGGGCGATGGAGATCCTGGCCCACCGGATGGTCTGGTCGCTGGCCGTCGTGGCGGTCGCCCTGCTGGCGCTGCGCCGCTGGGCCTGGCTGGGCGTACTGCTGCGGCAGCCCCGCAAGCTGGCGCTCATCACGCTCGCCGCCGCCACGATCACCGTCAACTGGGGCGTCTACATCTGGTCGGTCAACGCCGGCCATGTGGTCGAGGCGTCCCTGGGGTACTTCATCAACCCGCTGGTGACCATCGCCATGGGCGTGCTGCTGCTCAAGGAGCGGCTGCGCCCCGCCCAGTGGGCGGCGGTCCTCATCGGGTTCTCCGCGGTGGTGGTGCTCGCCGTGGGCGCCGGGAGGCCCCCGTGGGTCTCCCTGACGCTGGCCTTCTCGTTCGCGATCTACGGCCTGGCCAAGAAGAAGGTCAACCTCGGCGGCCTGGAGTCGCTGTCGGCGGAGACCGCGGTGCTCTTCCTGCCCGCCCTCGGCTATCTGCTCTGGCTGAGCACGACCGGCACCGCCACCGCCGGCTCGGAGGGCCCCGGCCATCTCGCGCTGCTGGCGTCGACCGGACTCGTCACCGCCGTACCGCTGATCTGCTTCGGCGCGGCGGCGATCCGGGTCCCGCTGTCGACGCTGGGGCTGCTCCAGTACCTGGCGCCGGTCTTCCAGTTCCTGCTGGGCGTCCTCTACTTCCACGAGGCGATGCCGGCCGAGCGCTGGGCCGGGTTCTCGCTCGTGTGGCTGGCGCTGACGATCCTGACCTGGGACGCGCTGCGGACGGCGCGCAGGACGCGGGCGGAGGCGGCACGGCTGACGGCCCGCGCCCGCGAGCGCGCGGACGGGGCGATGCCGCCGGCCACCCTGTCGGCCATCCCGTCGGCCACCGAGCCGGTGATCCCCCTCACCACGCCACCGCTCACCCCGGAACCGGCGGCGGGCGACGCGGAGCGCTAGACCGCGCGGCGACTCAGGGCGCGTGCGGGGCGGTCGGGACCGGGCACGACAGGACCCGACCGGACCGGACCGGACCGGACCCGACAGCACCGGGCACAGAACGTCGGGCCGGGCGGGCCGGCTCCTTCCTACCGTAAGGAATCGAACGGGAAGGAGGCCGGAGTGCTGGAACGGCTCAACCAGGCCATGGAGCACATCGAGGACCACCTCGACCGGCGGGTCGAGGTGGCCGACCTGGCCCGGATCGCGATGACGTCGGAGTACCACCTCCGGCGGCTGTTCTCCGCGCTGGCGGGGATTCCCCTCTCGGAGTACGTCCGGCGCAGGCGGCTCACGGTCGCGGGCGCCGATGTGCTGGCGGGGAACCCCACGCTGCTGGAGATCGCGGTGCGGTACGGCTACACGTCGGGCGAGGCGTTCGCGCGGGCGTTCCGCGCGATGCACGGCGTCGGCCCCGGCGAGGCCAGGCGGTCCGGTGCGAGCCTGCGCTGCCAGCCACGGCTGTCCTTCCGTCTCACCGTCGAAGGGAGCAGCAGCATGCGATACCGGATCGTGGAGAAGAGCGAGTTCCATGTGGTCGGCAGGAAGATACGGGTCCCCCTGGTGCACAACGGGATGAACCCGGCCATCGCCGACTTCATCCGGGGCATCGGCAAGGAGACCCTGGACCGCATAGATGGGCTGTCCGACCAGCAGCCGAACGGAATCGTGGGGGTGAGCGACAACCTCGACCCGAGCCGGGCGGAGGGAACCGAACTCGACTACTACCACGGGGTGGTGACCGGCGCCGCCGCCCCCGACGACCTGGACGCGCTCACCGTCCCCGCAGGCACCTGGGCGGTCTTCGAGAGCTCCGGGCCGTTCCCGCAGACCCTCCAGCACCTGTGGCGGGACGTCTTCACGCAGTGGTTCCCCTCCAACCCGTACCGGAGCCGACCGGGCCCCGAGATCCTGAGAACCCGGCTCTCCGGGAACGGGCCCCGGACGGAGGCCGAGGCGGAACTGTGGATCCCGGTGGAGCGACCCACGCCCTGACGGGCACCGGGGGGGGGTACGGGTCCGGGTCCGGCAAGGCACGCTCCCCACCACCGGAAGCAGGGCACCGTCAGGCCCCGGTGTCGAGGTGGATCTGTTCGATGTCCTCGGCCAGGAAGGTGGCCAGGGCCTGGGCCTCGGTGTGTACGGCTTTCTGTTCCGGGGTGGTGAGGGGGCGCAGGGGGGCGATCCGGAGGTGGTGGTCGCGGACCGTCCAGGTGGCCGTGACGCGTCCGTCGACCAGGACCGTGCGGTGGCCCGCCACCGACAGGCCGAGGTGCGGGGCGTCGATGATGCGGCTGCGGTCGTGGTAGCCGAGGATGGCGTTGTCGAAGGCCGGGAGGAAGCGGACCGGGGCCGGGGTGTCGGGGTCGGGGCGGGGCGCGTCGGGCAGGTCGAGGAGCTGACGGCCCCGTTCGTCGCGGAGGACGACGAGTTCGCCCCGGGTGCGGGCGGCCTTGATCGCGGCGGGCAGGCCGGCGAGACCCGACCAGGCGCGCAGGTCCGCGCCGGCGGCGGGCCCGTACGCGGCGAGATAGCGGTGGAGCAGCCGCTGCCCGACCGGATCGTCACCGTCGCCGGGCAAGGGGTCGATGTCCCGTTCCAGCCAGGTGGCCATCGGCAGGTTCCGTACGCCCGAGGTCCGCTGCCACAGGCCGCGGGGCGGGAGTTGGGCCATCGGGATGAGGGCGGCGACGAGCAGTTCGCCCAGGGCCCGGCGTGGCGGGCCCGGCCAGCGGTCTTCGAGGGCCTGGACGAGTTCGCGCATGGTGCGGGGTTGCCGGTCGGCCATCACGGCGCGGCCGGCGGCGGCGACCTCGTCGAGGTCGATGCCGGCCAGTTCGCTCCGGTAGGTGCCCAGGACCCGCTGGCGCAGCATGGCATCGTGGCGGGCGCGCCAGGCGAGCGCGTCGTCGGCGGTGACGAGGTGGACGGTGCGGCGCATCAGGTGGGTGCGTACCACCGTACGGCCGGTCAGCGCCTCGTCCAGTTGGCCGGGCCGGAAGCCGGACAGGCGGGACCACAGCCCGGTGAAGGGTTCCTGGGGCTCCTGCGCCTGGAGGCCGCACAGGTGGGCCACCGCCTCCGTCACGGTGGTGTCGGCGCGGGTGAGCAGGTGCTGGCGGGCGAGGGTGGCGCGGTTGAGCGCGCGGGCGTCGAGGACGGTCATGGTCTTCTCAGGCCGCCGCTCGCCCGGGGAGGGGCCGCCGGCGCGGATCCGGGTCGGTGAGTGCGGGTGGTGCGGAGGGGTACGACGTCGTCGCGGCGCGGCGCCCCGCCAGGGCCTTCCCGACGATCTTCCCGGTCTCGCCGTAGCCGTACGCAACGGCGGTGTCGACGGCATCGCCGCCCGCGTCGAGCGCCCGGTGGATCATGCGCGCGCTGTCGCCGTGATCCGGATGGCCCGTCCTGCCGAACACCGTGGTGTCCAGGGTGCGGGCGCTGACCTCGATGCCGGTGCCTCCCGGCTTCCGCGTCCTCACGGTGCCCTCTTCCTTCCGCTGTCGTACGTGTCCGGCGCCCGCGTCCGTCCCACTGTCGTACGTGTTCCGCGCCCGCGTCCGTCCCACTGTCGTACGTGTTCCGCCCGCGCCCGTCCCGCTGTCGCACGTGTTCCGCGCGCGCCCGTCCGGGCGGCCCGAGTCGTGGGCGGCGGTCCGGACGGGCGTGTCCTCGGGGTTCTGCCCCGCTCAGCCGTTGTACGGGGCGGTGACGTCCAGGACCCAGGTGACGCCGAAACGGTCGGTGAGCATGCCGTACAGCGGCGACCACTGCGCGGGCTCCAGCGGACGTACGACGGTCGAGCCCTCGGCGAGCCTGCCCCACAGGGCGGTGATCTCCTCGGTTCCGTCCCCGCGCACGGAGACGAAGAACGGGTTCTCGCCCTGGCTCCACGGCAGCGACGAGGGCACGTCGTAGGCCATGACGTGGAAGCCGTTGTCACCGGCCACCTCGCCCCACATCACCCAGTCCGCCTCGTTCTCGTCCCGCACGGCGCCCGCGTCCTTGTAGGTGAGCGCGACCGTACGCCCGCCGAAGACGGACCCGTAGAAGTCCAGCGCCTCCCGCGCCGTGCCCCGGAAGTTCAGATGTGTGGTGGTCGTGATGGACATGGTTCGCTCCCTGCCTCGATGCGATAGCCGCGCCACCGGCCGTCCGGGCCGTGGCGGCTGCCGTGGTCAGGGGTGGTGCCCCCGGACGGCTCGTATCCCACGATGACAGGGGTAGAGGACAGGTTGTGTCCGCTACCCGGGGGAGAATCGGGGCCATGAACAAGACGTCCTCCCGGCTGCTCACCCTGCTCTCGCTGCTCCAGACGCCCCGTGACTGGTCCGGCGAGGACCTCGCCGGGCGTCTCGACATCACCGCGCGCACCGTACGCCGCGACATCGACCGCCTGCGGGAACTCGGCTACCCGATCACCACCGTCAAGGGACCGGCGGGCGGCTACCGGCTGGACGCCGGCACCCACCTGCCGCCCATGCTCTTCGACGACGGGCAGGCCGTCGCCCTCGCCGTCGCGCTCCAGACCGCCGCCGCCACCGGCACCACCGTCGCCGAGGACGCCGCCCGCGCCCTGGCCACCCTCCGCCAGGTGATGCCGCCCCGACTGCGCCACCGCATCGACCTGCTGCGCGTCACCGCCGTCCGGCCGGCCACGGCCGAGCGCGCCCGCCCGGGCGGCCGCGCGGGGGCGTGTGTGGGGGTGCGCGGCACACCCACCCCCGCGGGAC
>NZ_JBHZDA010000094.1:0-12399 GCF_042755665.1 Streptomyces sp. NPDC059142 | reverse complement strand
GCGCCCGGGCGCGGCCGGCCCCCGCGCCCCCGCCCCCGGGCGCGGGCGGCGGGCCGGCCCCCCGGCGCGCGCCCCCCCCGCCCCCCCCCCCCGGCCGGATCGACGGCGAGGTGCTGATGGAGCTGAGCCGCGTCATCCACGCCCGCGAGGAGCTGCGCTTCGACTACACCCCGGGCCGGGGCGCCTCACGCACCCCGGCCGGGGCGCCCCGCCGCGTGCACCCCCACCACCTGGTCACCTGGCGCCATCACTGGTACCTCGTGGCCTGGGACCTCGACCGGGAGGACTGGCGCACCTTCCGCGTCGACCGCGTCCGGCCCCGCACGCCCACCGGCCCCCGCTTCACCCCGCGCGAGCTGCCCGGTGGCAGCGTCTCCACCTTCGTCACCGGCCGGTTCCGCGGCACCGACGGCACCACCACCGACTGGCCCTGCCGGGGCGATGTCGTCCTCCACCTCCCGGCCGCCGATGTCGCGCCCTTCGCCCGGGACGGCATCGTCGAGGAGCTCGGCCCCGACCGCTGCCGGCTCACCCTGGGCTCCTGGTCGTGGACCGGGCTCGCCGCCGCCCTCGGCCGCTTCGACACCGATGTCGACGTCATCGGCCCGCCCCCACTGGCCGCCGCCTTCGCGCAACTCGCCGCCCGCTACGGCCGCGCCGCGCGCACCGCGGAACCGGAGGCCGGACCGACGCCGTGATCCGTCGTCCCCCGCCCGCCGTCACGGGGCCCGCACGGCTTCCTGGGCAGGTCCCGCGGGCCCGTCCGTTCAGCGAACACTCCTGACCGGTCTTCGCTCTTGACGGCGAGTCAGGCTCTCCCCCACCATTCAGCACGCACGGCGCACCACCAGCTCCCGCACACCCGGCTCGCAGCCGCAGCTTCCACGCCTCACGTCACTGTCGTCGTGAGGCGTCCCGCACGTTCCGTCCCGTCCCCGTTCGGAATCCGGAGCCCCCACATGAAGCTCTCCGTTCCTGGCACGCGCCGCACCACCAGCTCCATACCCGGCCTCATACCGGGCCGCCCCCTCGGCCGCAGAGCCACCGCCGCCGCGACCGCCGCGGCCACCGGGCTCGCTCTCGTCGGGCTCCTCGGCGCCGCCGCCCCCGCCCAGTCGGCGCAGGCCCCGGCCGGTGCCTCCGCACCCGCCGCCGTGCTGGCCGCGCCCGACATCCCGCTCGCCAACGTCAAGGCGCACCTCACCCAGCTCTCGTCGATCGCCGCCGCCAACGGCGGCAACCGCGCCCACGGCCGCGCCGGATACCTCGCCTCGCTGAACTACGTGAAGGGCAAGCTGGATGCCGCCGGGTTCACCACCTCCGTGCAGCAGTTCACGTCCGGCGGCGCCACCGGCTACAACCTGATCGCCGACTGGCCCGGCGGCAACGCGAACCAGATCGTCATGGCCGGGTCGCACCTCGACTCCGTCACCGCGGGCGCCGGGATCAACGACAACGGCTCCGGCTCGGCCGCCATCCTGGAGACCGCGCTCGCCGTCTCCCGCGCCCAGCTCAAGCCGACCAAGCACCTCCGGTTCGCCTGGTGGGGCGCGGAGGAGCTGGGACTCGTCGGGTCGCGGTACTACGTGAACAACCTGCCGACCGCCGAGCGCGCCAAGATCAGCGGCTATCTGAACTTCGACATGATCGGCAGTCCGAACCCGGGCTACTTCGTGTACGACGACGACCCGACGATCGAGCAGACCTTCAAGAACTACTACGCGGGCCTCGGCATCGCCACGGAGATCGAGACCGAGGGCGACGGACGCTCCGACCACGCCCCGTTCAAGAACGTGGGCATCCCGGTCGGCGGGCTCTTCAGCGGCGCCGACTACATCAAGACCGCCGCGCAGGCGCAGAAGTGGGGCGGCACCTCGGGGCGCGCCTTCGACACCTGCTACCACCGCTCGTGCGACAGCCTGTCGAACATCAACGACACGGCGCTCGACCGCAACAGCGACGCCATCGCCTACGCGATCTGGACGCTCTCCGGCGCCGCGTAACCCCCTGCCGGACTCCCCCGTGCGTCATGCCCCTCCCGCACGCCACCGGTGTGTACGGGAGGGGCTTCGCCGTCCGGCGTCCCTCACTCAGGTCGTGATGTCCCGCGTCGTCAGGCGCGCCCACGCCGCCGAGCCGAACACCGCCGCGTACAGCGCCTGGAGCCCCAGGTTCTCGGCGATGCCGTCCCAAAGGACGGGCTGGCGGAGCAGATCGGCGAAGGACAGCCAGTGGTGCGAGAAGAGATACGGCTGTACGGCGTGGAGCTGCGGGATCGCGTCCAGGATCTGCGCCGTGATCAGCAGCCCGACCGTCGCCGCCATCGCCGCGATCCCACTGTCGGTCAGGGTCGATATGAAGAGCCCGAGCGCCGCGAACCCGATCAGCGAGGCGGCCACGACCAGGGCGATCAGCAGCGCCCGCACCAAGCCCTCGCCGAAGGAGATCCGGACGCCTGAGATCGTGGTGACATCCCCGAGCGGAAAGAGCAGCGCCCCGACGGCGAGCGCGGACGCGGCCACGACCACCGTCGCGACCAGGCAGAACGCCAGGGTGGAGGCGTACTTGACCAGCAGCAGCCGGGTACGGCCCGCCGGGGCGACCAGCAGATAGCGCAGCGTCCCGCCGCCGGCCTCGCCCGCGATCGCGTCGCCGGCCATGACGCCGACCGCCATCGGCAGGAAGACGGGCAGCGTCGCGGCGAGCGCGGCGAAGACCAGGAACAGCCCGTTGTTGGTGACCTGCCCGATGAAGGCGGGACCGTGGCCGCCGCCCCCGCCGTCGCCCGTCTCGATCTTCACCGCGATGCCGATGAGGACGGGGACGGCGGCGAGCACGCCCAGCAGGGCGAGGGTCCGCCAGCGGCGGAAGGTGACCGTCAGCTCGGAGCGGAGCAGCCCGAGCGTCCACAGCGGGTGCGCCGCCCGGACCCCGGCGGCGGGCCGCTCCTGCCCGGGGGCCCGTCGGACCTCCGTACCCGTGTCCGTGTCCGTACCCGTATCCGTGTCCATACCCGTGTCCGTGTCCGCCCGCGTCTCCGCCCCCGCGTCAGCCCGCGACATCGAACCCCTCCCCCGTCAGCGCCACGAAGGCGTCCTCCAGCGAGGCGCGTTCCTGGCCGAAGGCGCGTACCCGTACCCCCGCGCCCACCAGTGCCGCGTTGAGATCGGCGGGGTCGGCCGGCTCGTCCTGGCCGGCCGGCAGCTCTCCGGTGACCCGGTCGCCCGCCACCGTCACGTCCGTGACCCCGTGCTCCTTCAGCACCCGGGCCGCCTCGCCCGGGTCCGGGGTCGTGACGGCGAGTCTGCCCCGGGTGCCGGCCGCCAGCTCGGCGACCGTGCCCTGCGTGATCAGCTTCCCCTGGTTCATCACGGCGACATGACTGCATACCTGTTCGATCTCGTCGAGGAGGTGCGAGGAGAGGAAGACCGTCGTGCCGTCCGCGGCCAGCTCCCGCACCAGCGTCCTGATCTCCCGCATGCCCTGCGGGTCGAGCCCGTTCGTCGGCTCGTCCAGCACCAGCAGGGCGCGCGGGCGCAGCAGCGCGGAGGCCAGCCCGAGCCGCTGTTTCATCCCCAGGGAGTACGCCTTCGCCTTCTTGCCGGCCGCCGCCGTCAGCCCGACCCGCTCCAGCGCCCCGGTCACCCGGGCGGCGCGGGTCCTGGGGTCGGCCGTGGGGTCGGCGGAGTCGTACCGTACGAGATTGTCCCGGCCGCTCAGATGCCCGTACAGCGCGGGCCCCTCGATCAGCGCCCCGACCCTCGGCAGTACGGTGCGGGCGGCGCGCGGCATGCGGTGGCCGAGGAGGGTGGCCGAGCCGGCGGTGGGCTCGATCAGGCCCATCAGCATCCGGATGGTGGTGGTCTTGCCGGAGCCGTTGGGCCCGAGGAAGCCGAAGACGCTGCCCGCGGGCACCGTCAGGTCGAGGTGGTCGACGGCGAGCTGACCGCCGCCGTACCGCTTGGTCAGGCCGCGCGTCTCGATGACCGTCGCGGGTGCCGGTACGGATGGTCCCGGTGCAGGTGATGCCGGTACAGGTGGTGCCGGTGTCATCGCGCTCCCCCCCCCTTCTCCCCGGCCGTGGCGCCCCCGGCAGGAGCCGCCGTGTCCCGGGGCGTCCGTCCGTGGCGCCCTTCCGAGAACGGACCGGGCCCGGTCGGCGTTCCGCCCCGCCGCGCGGTTCTCGCGGCGGGGCGGTCCTTCACGGCGTCACTTGGCCTGGTCGGCCGCCTTGACCAGCGCGTCCTTGGTGACGGCGCCGACGTAGACCGTTCCGTCGTCGGTCATCAGCGCGTTGACGATACGGGTCTGGAAGACCGTCCCCGAGCCGAACTTCCCGGTGACCTTGTCGCCGAGCGCGTCCAGGAACCCCTGAGCCTCGGCCGGGACGTTCTCCGGCTTCGCCGCGGCGTTGACGCCCTCGGGTGACGTGAGCACGTACACCGTGCTCCAGCCCTTCCCGATGACCTTGGTGTCGCCCTTCGCACCGCCGAGCGCGCCCAGCTCACCGAGCGCGCCGGGGCCCAGCGGCAGCTCCTTGCCCGCCTTGTCCGGTCCGTGCGCTCCCGCCGCCAGGTCCGCGTCGTCCGCCTCCGTCACCTTCGTGCCCTTGGGGGGCGTGAAGTCGAAGGTGCCCGCGGCGGGCTTGGCGAAGTCGACCTTCGTGAAGCCGACGTCGACCACGGCCTTGCCGCCGCTGCTGGGCGCCAGCGTGAACTTGAGGGGCGTGCCCGTCTTGGCGTCCACCGCGACCGTGATGGAGCCGACCGTGGAACCGCTCTGCTTGGGCTTGATCACCAGCCGGTACGCGTCGCGCCCGGCCACCTTCGACGTACCGCCGACGGTCACGGAGGTGGTGTCGCCCGCGGCCTTCAGCGCCTGCTCGGCGAGGTCCTTGGGGGTGACGGCGCCCCGGTCCTCGGCCGCGGAGCCGCCGGCGTCCTTCCCGCCCTTCGCGCCCTTCGGAGCGGTCGCGTGGTAGGCCGTGCCGGAGCCGCTGTCGTACGCCCAGACCTCGTCGCCGTTGTGGATCAGGCTGTACTCGGAGGTGTCGTCGAGGACCGAGAGCCGCTGCTTGTCGGGGCCGTCCGTCGCCACCCGCAGGGTGTGCGTGCCGGCGGCCAGCTCCGTCAGCCGGGTGCCGGGGTCCGCCGACTGCGCGCCGTCCGCGCCCTTGCCCTGGGCCTCCGGGGCGAACGAGCCCGCCAGGTCGCCCAGTTTGTCCAGCCCGGGGATCCCCAGATCCGTGCTGATCTTGACCGTGCCGGAGAGCTGCTCGGTGTCCGACGCGGCGATCTTCTCGATGAGCTGCTGTGCGCTGATCTTCGGCAGTTCCGGGTCACCGGTCGCGGCGAGCGCCGGGACGAGTCCGATGGTCGCCGCGGCCACCCCCGCCACCGCGACGGGGAGCGCGTAGCGTGCCGCCTTGCGGCGGACGGCGCCGGGCTCCCTGTCCTCGGTCGCCGGTGCGCTGTCGTTCGGTGCCATGTGTGCCCTACCTCCGTGGTCGGCGGCCTTCCGTCCGTTGCACTTGTCCACCCCCCGCCGCCATTCTCACCCGAATTGGTCAGGAGTGGTGTTGTCCATCTGACCAAAACGGGGGTGCGGAAGCGTCAGACCCCGGGCGCAACTTGTCGTACTGCTCTGGGATGACATACGGATGAGATGGGTCCGCGGACCCGTAGGGGACGGCACGCCGAACGGGGGACGCCTGCGCCGGGCGGGTGAGGCGAGCGGGGGGGCGAACAGGGAGGGCGAGCGGGGAGGGCGAGCGGGGTACGAACGGGGAGGGCGGGCGCGCGGGACCGGGGGCGGTCAGCCCGCGCGGTGGACCACCGCGTCGCACAGCTCCACCAGCGCCGACTTCGCGTAGCACTCCGGCAGCGGCGCCAGCGTCGCCCGCGCCTCCTCCGCGTACCGCACGGTGTCCCGTCGCGCCTGCTCCAGCGCCGGATGCGCGCGGAGCAGCCGCAGGGCCTCGGCGAGCCGCCCGTCGTCCGCGAGATCGCCGTCCAGCAGCTCGACCAGGGCCAGGTCGTCCGGCCTGCCGTACTGCTCCGCCTGGGCGCGCAGCAGCAGGACCGGCAGGGTCGGGATGCCCTCGCGCAGGTCGGTGCCGGGCGTCTTGCCGGACTCGTGGGAGTCGCTGGCGATGTCGAGGACGTCGTCGGCGAGCTGGAAGGCGACGCCGAGCCGTTCCCCGTACTGGGTGAGGATGTCGACGACCGCCTCGTCGGCGCCGGACATCATCGCGCCGAAGCGCCCGGCGACCGTGATCAGCGAACCCGTCTTGCCGCTGATGACGTCGAGGTAGTGGCTGACGGGGTCGATGCCGCCGCGCGGGCCGGCGGTCTCCAGGATCTGGCCCGTCACCAGCCGCTCGAACGCCTCCGCCTGGACGCGGACGGCCTCGGGGCCCAGATCCGCCAGGATGTGCGAGGCGCGGGCGAAGAGGAAATCACCCGTGAGGACGGCGACCGAGTTGTCCCAGCGGGCGTTGGCGCTCTCCACCCCGCGGCGTACCTCGGCCTCGTCCATGACGTCGTCGTGGTAGAGCGTCGCCAGATGCGTCAACTCGACGACGACGGCGGCCGGGACCACCCCGGGCGCGTACGGGTCGCCGAATTGTGACGCGAGCATGACCAACAGTGGCCGGAATCGTTTGCCGCCCGCCCGCACGAGGTGCTGCGCGGCCTCCGTGATGAAGGGCACCTCGCTCTTGGTGGCATCGAGGAGACCCGCCTCGACAGCCGCCAATCCGGTCTGGACATCGGCCTCAAGAGCCTGGTCCCGCACGCTCAGCCCGAACGGCCCGACGACGGTCACGAGAGGTACTCCTGTCTGCTGACGATCACACGGATTGCCGATGTGTCGCTGCCATCACTCAAGTCAGCGTATCCGGTCGCGTTTCGATCACCATGGGCGCCTTCCCGGCTCCGCCGGTATGTTCGGGATCGACCTTTCGACCAGGAGCAGCCCTTTTGTCCGGAACGACGACCGACCCCGAAGTGAACGACGGGCAACCCCCACCCGGTGACGACCGCGCCTTCCTCGGCCACCCCCGGGGACTGGCGACCCTCTCGGGCCTGGAGGTCTGGGAGCGCTTCTCGTTCCTCGGCATGCAGGCCATCCTCGTCCTGTACTTCGTCGCCACCGTCCAGGACGGCGGTCTCGGCATGGCACCCGGCACCGCCGCCTCCGTCTCCGCGGCGTACGGGACCCTCGTCTACCTGCTCTCGGTGGCCGGCGGCTGGCTCGCCGACCGCGTCCTCGGCTCCTACCGCGGCGTCCTGTGGGGCGGCGTCCTGATCGCCGTCGGCCACTACGCCATGGCCGTCCCCACCGCCGCCATGACCTGGGTGGGGCTCGGTCTGATCAGCGCAGGTACGGGGCTGCTCAAGCCGAACGTCTCCGCCATGGTCGGCAAGCTCTACCGTACGGAGGACGAGCGCAGGGACGCCGGTTTCGCCCTCTACTACATGGCCATCAACATCGGCGCCTTTCTCGGACCGCTGGTCACGGGGTGGCTCGGCGATCATGTGAGCTGGCACTGGGCGTTCTCCGCCGCGGCCGTCGGGATGACCCTCGGGCTGATCCAGTACGTGGCGGGCAGACGCCATCTCGCCGGGCGCAAACACGCCGCCGAGTTCGCGCTCGCACCCGCCGCCCTGCGCCGTGCCGTCCGGCTGATGATCGCGGGCGCGGCGGTCACGGCGGTCGTGGCCGTGGCCCTCGCACTCGCCGGATGGCTCACCATCGGACGCTTCGCCGACATCCTCACCGTGCTCTCCGTGATCGCGCCCGTCGTCTACTTCGTGGTGATGTTCCGCAGCCCGCGCGTGACGGCCGAGGAGCGCGGACGGCTCCGCCCCTACGTGGTGCTCTTCCTCGCGTCGGTGTTCTTCAACTTCATCCTCTTCCAGGCGTACTCGACGATGATCCTGCTCGCCTCGACCAACGCCGACACCTCGATCCTCGGATTCCACTTCCCCGCGGGCTGGTACGCCTCCGCGCTCGGCGCCTTCGAGGTCGCCCTCGCGCCGGTCGTCGCCGCGGTCTGGGTACGGATGGGCCCGCGCCAGCCGCACGCCTCCAACAAGATCGCCATCGGGGTGGTCCTCGGCGGGCTGTCCTTCCTCCTGATGGTCCTGCCGACGTCCGGCCACGCGAACGCCGACTACCGGATGGCCGCGTGGTGGATCGTCGCCTCGTACCTGCTGCTCGGCCTCGGCGACATCCTCGTGGAGACCTCCGGCCTCTCCGCCTCCACCAAGCTCGCGCCGCGGGCCTTCTCCGGCCAGACCATGGCCCTCTGGTTCCTCTCCCTGGCGCTCGCCAACGGCATCCAGGCCCAGACCGTGAAGTTCTACGGGCAGGTCTCGCAGTCCGCGTACTTCGGCGTCAACGGGGCCGTCGCGGTCGTGGCGGGCCTCGCCGTGATCGCCGCGGCGCCCTGGCTGCGCCGCACCATGTACCCCGTCCACTGATGAGCCCCGCGCCCCCGCCCCGCTTCCCGCTCCCCTGTTCCCCACTCCCCTCAGCGAGGTGACCGGCATGTCCCCCACCGCCCCCGCCACCGTCCGCACCCCCGCCGTCCGCACCGACTTCCCGTACGGGACCACCCACGAGGACGTACGGATCCCCCTCGCCGACGGCACCCTCCTGTACGCCCGCGTCTGGCGCCCCGTCACCGACGAGCCCGTCCCCGCGCTGCTCGAATACCTCCCGTACCGGCTCACCGACTGGACGGCGCCGCGCGACCACCAGCGCCACCCCTGGTACGCGGGCCACGGCTACGCCTCCGTACGCGTCGACGTGCGCGGCCACGGCAACAGCGAGGGGCTGCCGGGCGACGAGTACGACGCGACCGAGCTGGCCGACGGCGTCGAGGTGATCGAGTGGCTCGCCGCACAGCCCTGGTGCACCGGGAAGGTCGGCATGTTCGGCATCTCCTGGGGCGGCTTCAACGCGCTCCAGCTCGCCGCCCTCGCCCCCGAACCGCTGAAGGCGATCGTCAC
Source organism: Streptomyces sp. NPDC059142 (assembly GCF_042755665.1). Taxonomy (NCBI): domain Bacteria; kingdom Bacillati; phylum Actinomycetota; class Actinomycetes; order Kitasatosporales; family Streptomycetaceae; genus Streptomyces; species Streptomyces sp. NPDC059142. Next base: position 3,382 of record NZ_JBHZDA010000094.1, on the reverse strand, counting down.
CGTCTGCTCCTCCGACGACCGGTACGACAACGACGTCCACTACATGGGCGGTTCGGTCCTCGCCGTCGACATGCACGCCTGGGCGGCGACCATGCTCGCCTTCGTCTGCCGGCCGCCCGACCCGGCGTACGTGGGGAGCGCGTGGCGGGAGATGTGGCTGCGGCGGCTCGACGCCGTCGAACCGTTCCTGCACACCTGGCTGGACCACCAGACCCGCGACGCCTACTGGAAGCACGGCAGCGTCAGCGAGGGGTACGGCGCGATCCGGGCCGCCGTCCTGGCCGTGGGCGGCTGGCACGACCCGTACCGGGACACCGTGCTGCGGCTGGTCGAACACCTCGATCCCGGGCGGGTACGGGGGCTGATCGGCCCCTGGTCGCACCAGTACCCCGACCGGGGGCTGCCGCCGGGACCGGCCATCGGCTTCCTCCAGGAGACGCTGCGCTGGTGGGACCAGCACCTCAAGGGGCGGGACACCGGGGTGATGGGCGAGCCGCTGCTGCGCTCCTGGATCAGCGGCTCGCACCCGCCCGCGACGGTCTACCCCGAACTGCCGGGCCGCTGGGTCGGCGACCGGGCGTGGCCCTCCCCGAACGTCACACCGACGCCGTACGCCTTCCAGGGGGACCCGGTTGTCGTCGACTCGCCACAGCACACCGGGGTGGACGCGGGCCGCTTCTTCCCGTTCGGGAACGACGCGGATCTGCCGCCCGACCAGCGCGAGGAGGACGCCCGATCGGCCTGTTTCGACTTCCGGGTGGGGCGGGACGACATCCCGGCGACGGACGACGTTCCGGTGACTGAGGACATCCCGGTGGCGGAGGACGGCCCGGCGACGGACGACGGCCCGGCGACGGAGGACGATCCGGCCGGACAGGCACCGGCCGCCGGGAGCGCGGGCGGCATCGAGATCCTGGGGCGTCCGCGCGTCCGGCTGCGCATCCGGTCGGACGCCCCGGCCGGCCAGGTGATCGCCCGGCTGTGCGACGTCGCGCCGGACGGCTCCTCCACACTGGTCACACGCGGTGTCCTCAACCTCTCGGCCCGGCACGGCCGCGACCGGATCGACCCGTGGCCCGAGGGCGCGACCGAGGACATCACCTTCGAGCTGAACGGCATCGGCCACGCCTTCCCGCCCGGCCACCGCGTCCGGCTCGCCGTCTCCTCCGCGTACTGGCCGTGGATCTGGCCGCAGGCCGGGTCGGCGGGGTTCACCCTCGACCCGGCGGGCAGCTCGCTCGAACTCCCCGTCCGTACACCCGAAGGGGCCGACGCGGACACCATCTCCTTCGAACCGCCGGAGCAGGCCGAGCCGCTGGGCGTCTCCTTCCCCGCGACACTCGACGAGGAGCGCCCGGAACGGCTGGTGGTACGGGATGTCGCCCAAGGCGTCTGGCGGCTGGAGGTCGACCCGCGCTACGGCGGCTCGCGCTTCTACCCGGACGGGCTGGAGTTCTCCGAGGACGCCCGGGAGACGTACACCGTCCAGGAGCGCGACCCGCTGTCGGCGCGGACGCTCTCCCGGTGGGCGATCCGGCTGCACCGGCCCGATCTGGCCTGGGACACCCGGGTCGAGACGCGCTCCGAGATCCGGTGCGACGCGGCCGACTTCATCGCCACCGACGAGGTGATCTGCCGCGTCGGCGAGGAGATCGTCCACCACCGGACATGGGAGAAACGAATCCCCCGTACGGCGGGCTGATCCCGGTACGACGGGCCCGGCCGCCCCCGCTCCCGGGTGCGCTCGCACCCCCATCCCCGCGCCCACCTCGGTCTTTCCATCCCTGCGGGCCTTTTATTACCGCCTCCGGTGGGCAACACCGACGTAACGTGTCCCGTATCGATCCGGAAAGCGAGGCAGCACCGATGCCCGAGCAGAGCCCGCTCGAAACCGCCGAGGGCGACCCCTTCGGCCCGCACAATCTGCCGTACGGAGTCTTCTCGACCGCCGACGAGCCCGACCGACGGCGGGTGGGGGTGCGCATCGGCGACCATGTGCTCGACGCGGGGGCGGCGGCGCTGGCGCTGGGCTCCCCGTACGCGGCGCTGCTGGCCAGGCCCAGTCTCAACCCGCTGATGGCGGCGGGGCGCACGGCCTGGCGCGATGTCCGCCGGGCGCTCACCGCCTGGGTCACGGTCCCGGCGCACCGCGCCGACATAGAGCCCCTGCTGCATCCGCTGGACGCGGTCACGCTGCACCTGCCGTACGAGATCGCGGACTACGTCGACTTCTACGCCAGCGAGTACCACGCCACGAACGTGGGCCGGATCTTCCGCCCCGACGCCGAGGCGCTGACCCCCAACTGGAAGCACCTCCCGATCGGTTACCACGGCCGGGCCGGCACGATCGTCGTCTCCGGTACGGAGGTGGCGCGCCCGGCGGGCCAGCGCAAGGCGCCCGCCGACCCGGCGCCGGTCTTCGGCCCCTCCACCAAGCTGGACATCGAGGCGGAGGTCGCCTTCGTCATCGGCACGCCGTCCCGGCAGGGCACCCCGGTGGATCTGGCGTCCTTCCGGGACCATGTCTTCGGGCTGTCGCTGCTCAACGACTGGTCGGCGCGGGACATCCAGGCGTGGGAGTACGTGCCGCTGGGTCCGTTCCTCGGCAAGTCCTTCGCCACGTCGGTCGCGGCGTGGGTGACCCCGCTGGAGGCCCTGGACGCGGCCCGGGTGGCGCCCCCGGCCCGTGCGGTCCCCGTCCTCCCCTATCTGGACGACGCGGAGGACGAGGAGCCCGGCGGTTTCGACCTGCGGATCTCGGTGGCGCTCAACGGCGAGGTGATCTCCGAGCCGCCGTTCTCCACGATGTACTGGACCGCGGCCCAGCAGCTCGCCCATCTCACGGTCAACGGCGCCTCCCTGCGCACCGGGGACGTCTTCGCGTCCGGCACGGTCAGCGGCCCCGCGCGCGAGCAGCGCGGCTGCCTGCTGGAGCTGACGTGGAACGGTACGGAGCCGGTCGAACTGCCCGACGGCAAACGCACCTTCCTGGAGGACGGCGACGAGGTCACCCTGACCGCCTGGGCCCCGGGCCCGGACGGCACGAAGGTCGGCCTGGGCGAGGTGAGGGGCCGCATCACCGCCGCGTGAGCCACGCCCCTGTCAACGCCACGCGATCCGATCACCCGTTCGTCATCGACGGAAGCTCGTTTCCGTGAGTCCCGGACCCTTTTCCGTGTACGAGGTCGCGGGATCGCGAGTCGGAACCACAGAAGTCCGCCCGGGTCAGGGTCCCGAACCGTCGGCGTGGAGCACGACGGAGACGGGGACGCGCCGGTACAGGTCTTCGAGCACTCGATGAAGGTCCCGGACCCCTTCCCGGTGGATCTCGGCCTCACCACGGTCATGCCCCGGCCTGTTGCCGACGGCGCCTGAACCAGAT
>NZ_JBHZDA010000093.1:22075-28629 GCF_042755665.1 Streptomyces sp. NPDC059142 | reverse complement strand
CCACCCCCAGCCCGCCCGACCCGGCCCCCCCCGACTATCGGGGTACGAGGCTGTGTCAGACCTGTGCGTTACCGTTCACAGCAGTTGAACGTACGACAAGGGGTGGGACTCATGAACATGTCCGTATGGAAGCGCGGGGGCGTCTGTCTGACCGCGGTGGCCGTGATGACCGGTGTCGCGGGATGCCAGGACGACGGCGGTACGGAGAAGAAGAGCGCCCCGGCGGCCGAGAAGGCCCCGGCGGGGTCCAGCGCCTCCGAGGTCATCGCCGCGGCCTACAAGAAGACCTCCGAGGCCAAGTCCGCCAAGGTCCGGATGACGATGTCGATGCCGGAGTCGGCGGGCGTGGTCAAGGGCGACATCGAGATGTCCGGGGTCATGGGGTGGGACCCGTCCGTGATGGACATGACGATGAAGGGCGACGCGCTGAGCGCCGAGACCTCCGGTCTCTCGGAGATCCGCATGGTCTGGGTCGACAACGTCATGTACATGGACATGGGTGCCGAGGCCGCGAAGGAGATGGAGGGCAAGCGCTGGATGAAGCTCGACATGGCCGCCGCGGCCAAGGCGTCGGGCGACAAGGCGCTGGAGAAGCAGATGACCGGCGGCCTGGAGAACATGAACCAGGACCCGGCCCAGCAGCTCGCCCTGCTGCTCGACTCGCCGCAGCTCAAGCACGTCGGCTCCGAGAAGGTGGACGGCGTCGACGCCGAGCACTACAAGGGCACGCTGAGCGTCGACGAGATGATGAAGTCCAACGACTCGCTCGCCGTCCTCGACGAGCAGGAGCGCACGGCGCTGCTGGACTCGTTGAAGAAGTCGGGCATGGAGACGTACGACACCGAGGTCTGGGTCAACGAGGACGACTACCCGGTGCGGATGGACATCGCCATGAAGACCTCCGAGGGTGCGATGAAGATCTCCACGCGCTACTCGGACTACGGGGCGAAGACGCAGGTCGCGACCCCGCCGGCCGGTGAGACCTTCGACATCGCCGAGATGATGGCGGGCCTGGCGGACGAGGGCGCCGGGGGCGCCGCAAGCTGATTTGCCGTACCGCACAACACTCACGTACTCTTCCCCAGAAGCCAAAGACCGCTGGTCGTTGCCGTGTGCTCGTAAGAGGGTGCGGTGGCCGAAGGATCCGCTAGCTGCGGACGACCTGCGCAGGTGACTGTGGAAAGCTCCCGGATCCCATTCGGTCGAGCTACGCCCCGTGCGCCTGCGCCGGGGCGTTTCGTTTTGCCCAGCCCCTTCTGAGCGGTCCTCATCACCCGGAAGGAGGCCGACGCTCATGGCAAGGCCCGACAAGGCTGCCGCGGTAGCCGAGCTGGCGGATCAGTTCCGCAGCTCGAACGCCGCCGTGCTGACCGAGTACCGGGGTCTCACCGTGGCGCAGCTCAAGGAGCTGCGTCGTTCTCTCGGTGAGAACGCCCAGTACGCCGTGGTGAAGAACACGCTGACCAAGATCGCGGCCAACGAGGCCGGGATCAACACGCTGGACGACCTGTTCGCGGGTCCGACGGCGGTTGCCTTCGTCACCGGTGACCCGGTGGAGTCGGCGAAGGGTCTTCGTGACTTCGCCAAGGACAACCCCAATCTCGTCATCAAGGGCGGTGTCCTTGACGGCAAGGCGCTCAGCGCCGACGAGATCAAGAAGCTCGCGGACCTCGAGTCCCGTGAGGTTCTGCTTTCCAAGCTGGCCGGTGCCATGAAGGGCAAGCAGTCGCAGGCTGCCGCTCTCTTCCAGGCGCTTCCGTCGAAGTTCGTCCGCACCGCGGAAGCTCTTCGTGCCCAGAAGGAAGAGCAGGACGGTGCCGGTACGCCGGCCCCCGTCGAGGCCGACTCCGAGTAATCACGCTCGGTCCCGGGTGATCACACCCGGTCGGTCACAGCGGGCCGGTACGCCCGCGGAACTGTACATACGGCACCAGCCGAATTAGTGGAAGGACCGCCATCATGGCGAAGCTCACCCAGGACGAGCTGCTCGCGCAGTTCGAGGACATGACCCTCATCGAGCTCTCCGGCTTCGTGAAGGCCTTCGAGGAGAAGTTCGACGTCACGGCCGCCGCCCCGGTCGCCGCTGCCGCCGCCGGTGGCGCCGCTGTCGCCGCCGAGGCCGAAGAGGTCCAGGACGAGTTCGACGTCATCCTCACGGGTGCCGGCGAGAAGAAGATCCAGGTCATCAAGGTCGTGCGCGAGCTGACCTCCCTGGGCCTCAAGGAGGCCAAGGACCTCGTGGACGGCGCCCCCAAGCCCGTCGTCGAGAAGGTCGCCAAGGAGGCCGCCGAGAAGGCTGCCGAGTCCCTCAAGGCCGCCGGCGCCTCCGTCGAGGTCAAGTGACCCCGTACGGGTCCGTCACCGGCCGCTGAGGGCCCCGCGAGGGGCCCGGGCGGACCGGCGGCAGTCCCGGCGCCGCAGGGCACCCCACGCGTGGTGCCCCGCGGCGCGGCGTTGACGTGAAGGGCGATCACCCAGTCGGGTGGTCGCTCTTCCGCGTTCCCGCAGGGGCTGCCTTGCTCTTCGGCTGTCGGCGAGTATCGTGATCATCGCCGTGCCGCCGTACGCCCAGTGACCTTCCGCATGGGGTGGGGGGCCTTGACGAACCGCACGGAGCGCGCAATTCTCAGGACGCGTCGTCACAATCGATCCGGATCCGAGGCATGGATCGGTGGCGAAGAGGGCAGTAATGGTGTGCGCCTGCGGCGCGAGGCTTGCAGCGGTTGAGACAAGGGTGTTGAGAACAACGAGGGTGTCGGAAAACCCGCTCTGGACATCAGTGTGCCAAGTGGCTACACTGACCCTTTGCGCTGCCTGTTAGCTGCTCCCTGCCCGTCACCAGGGGCACCCCCTCGCATGAGCATCGGTGAAAGAAAAGCTCTGAACTGGGCTTTCCCTCTCGATGCCCCGCTTGGGACACCGGTACGCGCGTAGTGAGTCCGAGCCCTCGGAAGGACCCCCTCTTGGCCGCCTCGCGCAACGCCTCGACCACGAATACGAACAACGGCGCAAGCACTGCCCCGCTGCGCATCTCCTTTGCAAAGATCAAGGAGCCCCTTGAGGTTCCGAACCTCCTGGCGCTCCAGACCGAGAGCTTTGACTGGCTGCTCGGCAACCCCGCCTGGAAGGCTCGTGTCGAGGCGGCTGTCGAGAGTGGACAGGACGTCCCCAGGAAGTCCGGTCTGGAGGAGATCTTCGAGGAGATCTCCCCGATCGAGGACTTCTCCGGGTCGATGTCGCTGACCTTCCGCGACCACCGCTTCGAGCCCTCGAAGAATTCGATCGACGAGTGCAAGGACCGCGACTTCACGTTCGCCGCCCCGCTCTTCGTGACCGCCGAGTTCACCAACAACGAGACCGGCGAGATCAAGTCCCAGACGGTCTTCATGGGCGACTTCCCGCTCATGACGAACAAGGGCACCTTCGTCATCAACGGCACCGAGCGTGTCGTCGTGTCGCAGCTCGTCCGCTCGCCGGGTGTGTACTTCGACTCCTCCATCGACAAGACGTCCGACAAGGACATCTTCTCCGCCAAGATCATCCCGTCCCGGGGTGCCTGGCTGGAGATGGAGATCGACAAGCGCGACATGGTCGGTGTCCGTATCGACCGCAAGCGCAAGCAGTCCGTCACCGTCCTCCTCAAGGCTCTCGGCTGGACGACCGAGCAGATCCTGGAGGAGTTCGGCGAGTACGAGTCCATGCGCGCCACCCTGGAGAAGGACCACACCCAGGGTCAGGACGACGCGCTCCTCGACATCTACCGCAAGCTGCGTCCCGGCGAGCCGCCGACGCGCGAGGCGGCCCAGACGCTGCTCGAGAACCTCTACTTCAACCCGAAGCGCTACGACCTCGCGAAGGTCGGCCGCTACAAGGTGAACAAGAAGCTCGGCGCGGACGAGCCGCTGGACGCCGGCGTCCTCACCACCGACGACGTCATCGCGACCATCAAGTACCTGGTCAAGCTGCACGCCGGTGAGACCGAGACGGTCGGCGAGAACGGCACCCAGATCGTCGTCGAGACCGACGACATCGACCACTTCGGCAACCGCCGTCTGCGCAACGTCGGCGAGCTCATCCAGAACCAGGTCCGCACGGGTCTGGCGAGGATGGAGCGCGTCGTGCGCGAGCGCATGACGACCCAGGACGTCGAGGCGATCACGCCGCAGACCCTGATCAACATCCGGCCGGTCGTCGCCTCCATCAAGGAGTTCTTCGGCACCAGCCAGCTCTCGCAGTTCATGGACCAGAACAACCCGCTCTCGGGTCTCACCCACAAGCGCCGTCTGTCGGCGCTCGGCCCGGGTGGTCTCTCGCGTGAGCGGGCCGGCTTCGAGGTCCGTGACGTGCACCCCTCGCACTACGGCCGCATGTGCCCGATCGAGACCCCTGAAGGCCCGAACATCGGTCTGATCGGCTCGCTCGCCTCGTACGGCCGGGTCAACGCGTTCGGCTTCGTGGAGACGCCGTACCGCAAGGTCGTCGAGGGCGTCGTCACCGACGACGTCGACTACCTGACCGCCGACGAGGAGGACCGCTTCGTCATCGCGCAGGCCAACGCGACGCTCTCCGAGGAGATGCGCTTCACGGAGCCCCGCGTGCTGGTCCGCCGCCGTGGCGGCGAGGTCGACTACATCCCCGGCGACGACGTCGACTACATGGACGTCTCGCCGCGCCAGATGGTGTCGGTCGCGACCGCGATGATCCCGTTCCTGGAGCACGACGACGCCAACCGTGCCCTCATGGGCGCGAACATGATGCGTCAGGCCGTGCCCCTGATCACGTCCGAGGCGCCGCTCGTCGGCACCGGCATGGAGTACCGCTGCGCGGTCGACGCCGGTGACGTCGTCAAGGCGGAGAAGGAAGGTGTGGTCCAGGAGGTCTCCGCGGACTACATCACCGTCGCCAACGACGACGGTACGTACACCACGTACCGCATCGCCAAGTTCTCCCGCTCCAACCAGGGCACCTCGGTCAACCAGAAGGTTGTCGTCAACGAGGGCGACCGGGTCGTCGAGAGCCAGGTCCTCGCCGACGGGCCCGCCACCCAGCAGGGTGAGATGGCGCTCGGCAAGAACCTCCTCGTGGCGTTCATGCCGTGGGAGGGCCACAACTACGAAGACGCCATCATCCTCAGCCAGCGGCTGGTCCAGGACGACGTCCTCTCCTCGATCCACATCGAGGAGCACGAGGTCGACGCCCGGGACACCAAGCTCGGCCCCGAGGAGATCACCCGGGACATCCCGAACGTCTCCGAGGAGGTCCTCGCGGACCTCGACGAGCGCGGCATCATCCGTATCGGTGCCGAGGTCGTCGCCGGGGACATCCTGGTCGGCAAGGTCACGCCCAAGGGTGAGACCGAGCTGACCCCGGAGGAGCGTCTGCTCCGCGCGATCTTCGGCGAGAAGGCCCGTGAGGTCCGCGACACCTCGCTGAAGGTGCCGCACGGCGAGGTCGGCAAGGTCATCGGCGTCCGCGTCTTCGACCGCGAGGAGGGCGACGAGCTGCCGCCCGGCGTCAACCAGCTCGTCCGCGTCTACGTCGCCCAGAAGCGCAAGATCACGGACGGCGACAAGCTCGCCGGCCGTCACGGCAACAAGGGCGTCATCTCGAAGATCCTGCCGATCGAGGACATGCCGTTCCTGGAGGACGGCACCCCGGTCGACATCATCCTCAACCCGCTGGGTGTCCCGTCCCGAATGAACCCGGGACAGGTCCTGGAGATCCACCTCGGCTGGCTCGCCAGCCAGGGCTGGAAGGTCGAGGGCAACGAGGAGTGGATGGAGCGGCTGAAGTCCATCGGCGCCGACGACGTCGCGCCCGGCACCAATGTCGCCACCCCGGTCTTCGACGGCGCCCGCGAGGACGAGATCTCGGGTCTCTTCGAGTCGACGATCCCGAACCGCGACGGCGAGCGGATGGTCAAGGGCTCCGGTAAGGCCCGGATGTTCGACGGCCGCTCCGGTGAGCCGTTCCCCGACCCGATCTCGATCGGGTACATGTACATCCTCAAGCTCCACCACCTGGTCGACGACAAGCTGCACGCCCGCTCGACCGGCCCGTACTCGATGATCACCCAGCAGCCGCTGGGTGGTAAGGCTCAGTTCGGTGGCCAGCGCTTCGGTGAGATGGAGGTGTGGGCGCTGGAGGCTTACGGCGCCGCGTACGCCCTCCAGGAGCTGCTGACGATCAAGTCCGACGACGTGACCGGCCGCGTGAAGGTCTACGAGGCCATCGTCAAGGGCGAGAACATCCCTGAGCCCGGCATTCCCGAGTCCTTCAAGGTGCTCATCAAGGAAATGCAGTCGCTCTGCCTCAACGTGGAGGTGCTGTCCTCGGACGGTATGTCCATCGAGATGCGTGACACGGACGAGGACGTCTTCCGCGCGGCGGAGGAGCTCGGTATCGACCTGTCCCGGCGCGAGCCGAGCAGCGTCGAAGAGGTCTGACGGGTTCGCCGGCCGGGTCACCGATACGGGCGGGTCGACCCGGAACCGGTAAGAAAAATTATTTATATGTGTAGTTTAAAAAAAAGAATCTTAAGACGATGTTTTTGG
>NZ_JBHZDA010000093.1:4931-22065 GCF_042755665.1 Streptomyces sp. NPDC059142 | reverse complement strand
GCCCCCGCCCAGGGTGTCTGTGGTGGGGGGGTTTCGCGGCCGGGACCCGATACCCGCCCGGCTCTCCCCGGACCCGTTCAGACCATTGCTGAAGTGCCCCATCTACTCGCTGACGCGAGGGGCTCGAACCCCCGAAAGAGGGATTGACGACAAGTGCTCGACGTCAACTTCTTCGACGAGCTGCGGATCGGCCTTGCCACCGCGGACGACATCCGGACCTGGTCGCACGGCGAAGTGAAGAAGCCGGAGACCATCAACTACCGCACGCTCAAGCCCGAGAAGGACGGACTCTTCTGCGAGAAGATCTTCGGTCCGACCCGGGACTGGGAGTGCTACTGCGGCAAGTACAAGCGTGTCCGCTTCAAGGGCATCATCTGTGAGCGCTGTGGCGTGGAAGTCACGCGCGCCAAGGTGCGCCGTGAGCGGATGGGCCACATTGAGCTGGCCGCGCCCGTCACCCACATCTGGTACTTCAAGGGCGTGCCCTCGCGTCTCGGGTACCTGCTCGACCTCGCGCCGAAGGACCTCGAAAAGGTCATCTACTTCGCCGCGTACATGATCACGTTCGTGGACGAGGAGCGCCGTACGCGCGATCTGCCGTCGCTGGAGGCGCATGTCTCCGTCGAGCGCCAGCAGACCGAGAACCGCCGCGACTCCGACCTCGAAGCCCGCGCCAAGAAGCTTGAGACCGACCTGGCCGAGCTGGAGGCCGAGGGCGCCAAGGCCGACGTGCGCCGCAAGGTGCGCGAAGGCGCCGAGCGCGAGATGAAGCAGCTCCGGGACCGCGCGCAGCGCGAGATCGACCGTCTCGACGAGGTGTGGAACCGCTTCAAGAACCTCAAGGTCCAGGACCTTGAGGGCGACGAGCTGCTCTACCGCGAGCTGCGCGACCGCTTCGGCACCTACTTCGACGGTTCGATGGGCGCCGCCGCGCTCCAGAAGCGCCTGGAGTCCTTCGACCTGGACGAGGAGGCCGAGCGCCTCCGCGAGATCATCCGTACCGGCAAGGGCCAGAAGAAGACCCGTGCGCTCAAGCGCCTCAAGGTCGTCTCCGCGTTCCTCCAGACCAGCAACAGCCCCAAGGGCATGGTGCTGGACTGCGTACCGGTGATCCCGCCGGACCTGCGTCCGATGGTGCAGCTCGACGGTGGCCGCTTCGCGACCTCCGACCTGAACGACCTGTACCGCCGTGTGATCAACCGGAACAACCGCCTCAAGCGTCTTCTCGACCTCGGTGCCCCCGAGATCATCGTGAACAACGAGAAGCGGATGCTCCAGGAGGCCGTCGACGCGCTGTTCGACAACGGCCGCCGCGGCCGTCCGGTCACCGGTCCCGGCAACCGCCCGCTGAAGTCCCTGAGCGACATGCTCAAGGGCAAGCAGGGCCGTTTCCGTCAGAACCTCCTCGGCAAGCGTGTCGACTACTCGGCCCGTTCGGTGATCGTCGTCGGCCCGCAGCTCAAGCTGCACCAGTGCGGTCTGCCGAAGGCCATGGCGCTGGAGCTCTTCAAGCCGTTCGTGATGAAGCGCCTGGTGGACCTGAACCACGCGCAGAACATCAAGTCGGCGAAGCGCATGGTCGAGCGCGGCCGTACGGTCGTGTACGACGTGCTCGAAGAGGTCATCGCCGAGCACCCGGTGCTGCTGAACCGTGCGCCCACCCTGCACCGTCTGGGTATCCAGGCGTTCGAGCCGCAGCTCGTCGAGGGCAAGGCCATCCAGATCCACCCGCTCGTCTGCACCGCGTTCAACGCGGACTTCGACGGTGACCAGATGGCCGTCCACCTGCCGCTCTCCGCGGAGGCGCAGGCCGAGGCACGCATCCTGATGCTGTCCTCGAACAACATCCTCAAGCCGGCCGACGGCCGTCCGGTCACCATGCCCACCCAGGACATGGTGCTCGGCCTCTTCTTCCTCACCACGGACGAGGAGGAGCGCACCGTCAAGGGCGAGGGCCGGTCCTTCGGCTCCACCGCCGAGGCCACCATGGCCTTTGACAACCGTGAGCTGTCGCTCCAGGCCAAGGTCGACATCCGCTTCCCGGTGGGCACCATCCCGCCGCGCGGCTGGACCCCGCCGGTCTCCGAGGAGGCCGACACCGACGGCACCGCGGTGCCGTGGCAGCAGGGCGACCCGTTCCGGCTGCGGACGACCCTGGGCCGCGCGCTCTTCAACGAGCTGCTGCCCGAGGACTACCCGTTCGTCGACTACTCGGTCGGCAAGAAGCAGCTCTCCGAGATCGTCAACGACCTCGCCGAGCGCTACCCCAAGGTCATCGTGGCGGCGACGCTCGACAACCTGAAGGCGGCCGGCTTCTTCTGGGCGACCCGTTCCGGCGTCACCGTCGCCATCTCGGACGTCGTCGTGCCCGAGGCGAAGAAGGCGATCGTCCAGGGTTACGAGGCGCAGGACGAGAAGGTCCAGAAGCAGTACGAGCGCGGTCTGATCACCAAGGACGAGCGCACCCAGGAGCTCATCGCGATCTGGACCAAGGCGACCAACGAGGTTGCCGAGGCGATGAACGCGAACTTCCCGAAGACCAACCCCATCTTCATGATGGTCAACTCGGGTGCTCGTGGAAACATGATGCAGATGCGTCAGATCGCCGGTATGCGTGGTCTGGTGTCCAACGCCAAGAACGAGACGATCCCGCGTCCCATCAAGGCGTCCTTCCGTGAAGGTCTGTCCGTGCTGGAGTACTTCATCTCCACCCACGGTGCCCGTAAGGGTCTGGCCGACACCGCCCTGCGTACCGCCGACTCGGGTTACCTCACCCGTCGTCTCGTGGACGTCTCGCAGGACGTCATCATCCGCGAGGAGGACTGCGGCACCGACCGCGGTCTGAAGCTGCGGATCGCCGAGCGCGGCGCCGACGGTGTGCTGCGCAAGGCGGAGGACGTCGAGACGTCCGTGTACGCGCGGATGCTCGCCGAGGACGTCGTCGTGGACGGCAAGGTCATCGCGCCGGCCAACGTCGACCTGGGCGATGTCCTGATCGACGCGGTCGTGGCCGCCGGGGTCGAGGAGGTCAAGACCCGTTCGGTCCTGACCTGCGAGTCCGCGGTCGGCACCTGTGCCTTCTGCTACGGCCGCTCGCTGGCCACCGGCAAGCTGGTCGACATCGGTGAGGCGGTCGGCATCATCGCCGCCCAGTCCATCGGTGAGCCCGGTACCCAGCTCACGATGCGTACCTTCCACACCGGTGGTGTGGCCGGTGACGACATCACGCAGGGTCTGCCCCGAGTCGTCGAGCTGTTCGAGGCCCGTACGCCCAAGGGTGTCGCCCCGATCTCGGAGGCGGCCGGCCGCGTCCGTATCGAGGAGACCGAGAAGACCAAGAAGATCGTCGTCACCCCGGACGACGGCAGCGACGAGACGCCGTTCCCGATCTCGAAGCGTGCCCGTCTGCTCGTGGGCGAGGGCGACGCCGTCCAGGTGGGCCAGAAGCTCACCGTCGGTGCCACCAACCCGCACGACGTGCTGCGGATCCTCGGTCAGCGCGCGGTCCAGGTCCACCTGGTCGGCGAGGTCCAGAAGGTCTACAACTCGCAGGGCGTGTCGATCCACGACAAGCACATCGAGATCATCATCCGGCAGATGCTGCGCCGCGTGACGATCATCGAGTCCGGCGACGCGGAGCTGCTGCCCGGCGAGCTGGTGGAGCGGTCGAAGTTCGAGACCGAGAACCGCCGTGTGGTCACGGAAGGCGGCCACCCGGCCTCCGGCCGTCCGCAGCTCATGGGTATCACCAAGGCGTCGCTGGCCACCGAGTCGTGGCTGTCGGCGGCGTCCTTCCAGGAGACGACCAGGGTCCTGACCGACGCGGCGATCAACGCCAAGTCGGACTCCCTGATCGGCCTCAAGGAGAACGTCATCATCGGTAAGCTCATCCCGGCCGGTACGGGTCTGTCCCGCTACCGCAACATCCGGGTCGAGCCGACCGAGGAGGCCAAGGCCGCGATGTACTCGGCCGTCGGCTACGACGACATCGACTACTCGCCGTTCGGCACGGGCTCCGGCCAGGCCGTTCCGCTGGAGGACTACGACTACGGTCCGTACAACCAGTAAGGCGTGAGCGAACGGAGGGCGGTCATCCCGTACGGGGTGGCCGCCCTCCGGCGTGTGCGGCTCCCGTCGTGACGGGAGCTCGCGGCAGGGCCGCGGGAGCCCGCCGTACGGCCGCCGGGCTTTACCGTACGGCCAGCTCCCAGGCGGCGACGGCGAGCCCGCAGGTGGCCGTCAGCGCGGCGATGTTCGCCAGCGGCCAGCGGGAGCGCTCCAGGGAGTCCAGCCGTGCCTCGTGGTCGGCGAGCTGCCGGTCGGTCTGGTCGCTGCGCTGTACGAGCAGGGCGAGCGAGCCGTCGGCCCGCGCGAACCCCGCCTCCAGCGTGCCCCGCAGCCGCTCCAGTTCGACGGCGACGGTGACCGGGTTGTTCGATTCGGTGTCGGTCATGGGCACCCTCCTTCAGTCGGTGTACGGGACCTTCAGCGCGGTCCACGAGGTGTGTCCCGGTGTGCCGTCGGCGTCGGCGCCGCGGAAGCCGAGCTTGCGCTGCCAGGCGGCGTACGAGCGCCGGTCGGCCTCGGTCCAGCGGGGCCCCGGGCCGACCGTGTAGGCGGAGCAGCCCTCGGCGACGAGCCGCCGCCCCATCGCGGTGATCACGGGGGAGCTGCGCCGGAGGGTGAAGAACGCGGCGCCGGGGAACGGCTGGAGGCGCGGGGTGGTCGGGGTCGGCGGCGCGGGCGCCGCGCCGAGCCGGGCGGCGATCCGGGCGCGCATCCCCGCCATGGTGAATCCGCGCGGGTCGATCTTCTGGTCGGACCACTCCGTGTGCCCGATCACGCTCTTCGCGCTCCAGCCGTGGGCGCGGCAGATCGCGGCCGAGACCCGTTCGACCGCGGTGAGCTGGGCGGCGGGCCAGGGGTCCTTCCCGTCGCCGAGGTTGACGCATTCGAAGCCGTAGAAGCGCGCGTTCCCGTCGGCCGCGCCGGGGCTCCCCTCGTGGTGGCGCGGGGCGGGCGGGCGTTCGCCGTAGTCCTCCTCGATCACCCGCCGCAGTACGGCCGGGTCGCCGCCGCCGGCGTGGTTGGCGCGGCCGTTGCCGACCAGGTGGACGGTGCCGTCCTTGGCGACGACGCCGTGGCAGAGCGGTCCCGGGAGGGTGGCGTAGCCGTGGTAGCAGAGGGCGACGGAGCCCGTGGTGCCGCTGGAGACGGTGTGGTGGATCATCACGCCGTTCAGCGGTCCCCAGGCGCCCTTGTGGTTGCGGTGGTGGGTGCGCCAGCCGGGGTGTTCGACGACGGTGACGCCCTCGGCGCGCAGAGCGGCGACCATCCGGTCGGCGGTGAGCGGGGTGGCCATGAGGTTTTCCTTTCGGGTGGTGGACGGCCGGACGCGCGTGCCCCGTACCGGGAGGGGCCGGTACGGGGCACGCGCGGGGCGGTCGGGGCGGGGCGGGCGGTCAGGAGAGGGCGGCCCAGATGGCGTTGGAGTCGGCGACCACGGTCGAGGGGGTGAAGGAGGCCGGCAGGGAGGTCTGGCCGGTCACGTTCATCCGGCCGTGGCGGATGAACGACCCCGGCATCCGGGCGCTCCCGCCGGGGGCCTGGCCCATGCTGGAGCCCCGCATGAAGGCGGGGCCGCTGCTGCTGGGGTTCGGCCCGTTGACCAGGAGAGCCACCCAGTAGTTGCCGGCGGCGGCGTTGTAGGCGCTGGTCAGCGGGCAGACGACGGTCTGCCCCTCGGTGGCCTTGACCGGGGTGGTCAGCGGGGCGGTCAGGCCGACGCGGGCCCCGGCCGCCGTGTAGAGCCCGGCGAAGGAGCTGGCGCTGAGGCCGGTTCCGGCGTAGCCGGGCACGTAGAAGACCACGTTCCGTACGGTGGTGGCCGAGTGGAGCGGGATCCCGATCAGATACACCCAGCCGTTGATGCAGTACTGGACGGTGCTGCCGGAGGCCGCCGCCGGGTCGAACGCCCAGCCGGAGAAGCCCATCGCGGCCGGGGACCAGGCGCCCGCCCCGGCGACCGTGTCCAGGTAGCCGCGCCGGACCAGATGGTCGGCGGCGGAGGGATCGGCGGTGGTGGCCGGCGGGGCGGCGAAGGTCTTGGTGCCGCGTACCGTCTGGTTCCCGTCGAGCAGCACCGCGCTGCCGGCCGCCACGGCGTTCACATCACCGGCGGCGAGCGTGACCGCGCCCGTGCGTTCGTTGACGGAGGTGACCGGCGCGCCGCCCAGCGGCAGATAGCGCAGGTCGGCGGCGGGCGCGTCCAGGGCGCCGACATCGGCGGCGGCGAGGACGACCGCGCCCGTGCGGCCGTTGACGGAGGCGACCGCCCCGCCGGAGCCGGCCGGGAGCTGTCCCGGCTCCACCAGGCCGTCCGCGCCGAGGGTGGCCACCCCGCCCCGGGCCCCGGCCGAGGCGGCCGGGATCGCGGCGACGTCACCGGCGGTGAGGACGATGTCGGCCGCGTCGTGCCCGTTGACGGAACGTACGGCTCCGGCGGGGCCCGCGGGCCCCGCCGGGCCCGGTTCCCCGGCGGGTCCGGCCGGTCCTGGCACCGCCACGTAGTTCGGGGCGGCCGGGTCCACCGGGGCGAGATCGGCGAGGTCGACGGCGGGCAGGCCGGTGGTGAGCACGATCCGGTACGTGCGCGGCCGGGACAGGCCGCCCAGCTTCTCGGTGACGCCGTACGTCCACCCTTCGGGGTTCCAGCCGGGGGCGTCGGTGGCGGGCAGCACCACCCGGATCGCGCCCTCGTCGTCCAGCGTCGCCCGGGTCGGCCCGCCGAGGAAGAGATCGGCCTCGGAGTGGGTGAGCAGGGACGGCGGCCGGAACTCGACGTGGCCGGTCATGGGCTTGCCGTCCGGCGTCAGATAGCGCGCGGTGACGGTCACCGTGGGAATGGATTCGG
Organism: Streptomyces sp. NPDC059142; assembly: GCF_042755665.1. Classification (NCBI taxonomy): domain Bacteria; kingdom Bacillati; phylum Actinomycetota; class Actinomycetes; order Kitasatosporales; family Streptomycetaceae; genus Streptomyces; species Streptomyces sp. NPDC059142. The sequence continues at coordinate 15,152 of NZ_JBHZDA010000093.1, read as the reverse complement.
GCAGCACTCGGATACCTCCTTGGGAGGGGATGAGGAAGAAGGGGCGCGTACGGGCGGCCGTACGGTCAGGACTGCACGCCGTACAGGGCGAGGGGCCGGCAGCGGACCGTGTCGCCCGCCGTGAGGACCCGTGCCTGCACCTCGAAGGTGACGGCGGCGTCGTACGCCACGTCCAGGACCGCCGTGAAGGCCAGCCCCCCGGCGTCGCCGGCCGGTCCCACCGGGGCGCCGTTCGCCAGCAGCCGCAGCTCGGCCTTCCCGGCGCTCTCTGCGGCGATCCGGCAGTACAGCCGGGCGTGCTGGGCGATGCCCGTACCCCGGTACAGCGTCGTCCAGGCGGTCGAGCCGGTGGACTCCCAGCGGTCGGCGGCGACCGGCTGCGGCAGCGGGTAGGGGACGTAGGGCCGGGCCAGCCCGTGTCCCACGGCGTCGTCGGCGACGACCACGTTGCCCTTGCGGTCGAGGATCTGGACCGGCTGGACGGGCAGCGTGTCGGGGGTGCCGGTCCAGACGGTCAGGGCGAGGGAGCCGTCGTCCCTCCGTACCATCAGCCCCTGCTGCGGGGCCCCTTCGGCGCGGTCGGGCTGGACCCGGCCCAGGTAGAGCAGGTCGTCGCCCTGGCCGGTGCGCACCCGCAGCCGGCCGCCGTCACCGATGACGACGTCGCCGCCCATGATCTGGTTCATCGCGGGGCGGGTGTTGGCGCTGCCCATCAGGTCGCGTACCTGCCGCTCCAGTGTGCGGATCCGGTCCAGCAGGTCGACGGGGATGATCGCCACGGGGTCACACCCCTTCCAGGTAGAGCGTGGCCGTCTCGGGCTTCGCCCGCTGCGGCGGATTGACGGCGAGCCCGACGACCCGGAACCGGGTGTCGGAGCCGCCCTGATGCCACAGGTCGTGGACGCGCAGCCGGATCCGGGCGCCCATCAGCGCGGGCGTGATCCGGCCGTCCATCCACACCGTCAGCTCCGGGATGGTCTCCGGGGCGCGGTGCCGGGACAGTTCGGCGCGGGCGAGGGAACCGAGCGCGTTCGCGTCGTTCACCGAGGTGTGGTCCGAGGTCTGCTCCAGCCGGGGCCAGCCGCCCGCGATGTCCTCGTCGCTGACCACGCGCACGGTCAGCGGCTCGGACTCCTGCGACTGGTCGCTGTTGCCCGACTCGCCGCGCGCCACCCACACATTGGCCTGCACGGTCGAGTCCGACGGCAGGCTGTAGGTGTGCACGGGACCCGGATGGTCCAGCACGATCTCGGTACGGCCGGTGGTGATCACCGGATGGCCGAGCTGAAGACGTTTGACGCGCCGTCCCTCCGCGTCCCGGTAGCAGTGGATCCGCCACTCGAATCCGTCGTCGAACTGGCAGAGCTTGTCGAGCAGTTCCCTGACCCGGGCCAGCCCGCTGTAGGCGTACGCGAAGTCCCTCCGCACGCCGGACGCCTCGGTCCCGTACCGGATCCCGATGTCGCCGCCGGGCTGCGCCTGTACGTGGTCGATGAGCAGCCGGACGATGTCGAACTGCTCGGTGCCCGCCCCGACGAGGTCGGCGGAGAGGATCCGGTGGTCGAGGTACGAGTCGAAGGTGCCGGCCTGGAACTGGACCGTCAGCCGCCCCTGTTCGTCCATCTGCGGCGTGCTCGTCCACAGCACCCCGCCCCACCAGATGTCCCCGTTGCGCTCCAGCCAGACCGCCGTACGGCCGGGCACCAGCGCGGCCCGGGTCCGTTCGGCGAGGGCCGCGTCGGGCAGCGGGATCGTCGCGGAGAGGGAGCCCGCCTTCCCGATGAAGTCGTCGAACTTCGCGTCGGTGAGCGGGAGCACGTCGAGGACCCGGTCGGTGCGCAGATCGCAGAACAGAGCGCGGTAGACGGCGGTGCCGGGGGCACGGAGCGCCCCCGTGGGCATCGACGCCGGCGTCACAGGGCGGCCTCCGCCGCCTCGTAGGTGAAGCTGCCGGAGATCCGCATGCCGGCGGCCCAGGGCCACGGGGTGACAGCGTCCGTGATGCCGCCCCACGGGCCCATCAGATTCCCGGCCGTCCCCGAGGCCAGCTCCAGCTCCAGCGCCTTGGTGCTGGTGAGCCGGACCCGGACGGCGATCCGCTCCTTGTTGCTGGCGACGCCCACGAGTCCGGCGAAGCCCACGGCCTGGGTGGCCGCGGCGGCGGTCACCGGCAGGCTGAAGCGCCAGTTGTCGGTGGAGGCGCCGGCGCCGAACCGGGTGGTCGAGCCGAAGGCGATGTCGAACGACCCGTGCACCACCGTCCCCATCTGCACGTAACGGCACTGGAGCGCCGCGTTGCCGAAAGCCGGTGTCGCCAGGCCGCTGGAGGTCGTCCAGACCGGGGTCCAGTCCCGCCACCGGGGCAGCGGCGGGTACGGCTGCCAGGCGGTGCCGTCCCAGCGCTGGAGACCGCCCTCACCGATGTCCCGGTACTGGCCCGGGTAGGCGCCCGGGATGGTGCGGGCCCACTCCTCGGGCAGGATGCCGCCGACCGCGACGGTGGTACGGCGCAGATCGGAGACGGCGGAGGACCAGTCGATCCCGCCGCTGCCCGCCGAGGCGCCCGCCGGGACCCGGACGGTCGCCAGCGCGAGGGCGGCGGCCGGGATCGCCGGGGCGGTCGGGTTGGGCTCCGGCTGGCCCTGGAGGACCTCCAGCACGGCCTCCGTACGCTCCTCGCCCTCCTGCGTCCCGTCGTACACCCGCAGCACCACCAGGTCGAGGCGGGGGTTGGCCGGGTCGCCGTCGCCGAGAAGGAGCTGGGTGTACTCGGTGACGGCGACGGGGTACGCCCCGGCCGTCTCGCTGCTGTGGACGACGGCGCGGCCGGAGGCGACGGTCGCGGTCATCCCGGCCGACTCCCCGTACACGTACAGCCCGGACAGGACGTACTTGCCGTCCGGCGAGCCGGGCAGCACGCCGCCGCGGGTGGTGAGCTGGCCGGACGGGGTCATGGTGCCGAGCGGGGCGAGCCGGGTGTCGGTACGGGACTGGCCGGTGACGCCGGTGCCGTCGGCGGAGCGGTTGAGCAGCCATGCGGAACGGATGGGCATGAGATCTCCTCTGCGGGATGGGTGGGGTGGTCGCGGGTGGGGACCGGAGTCACCAGTGGGAGTGGCGCCAGCGCACGGTCGCCTGCGCCGCCGGATCCGGCGCGGCGTCCTCGGAACGGAAGGCCAGCGCGGTCTCGCCGGGCTCCAGGAGGAACAACTGCTCCGGCGTCGCGGCGGCCGTGGCCGTGTAGAGCCGCGAGGCGGTGCCGTTGAGGACGACCGTCCCGGTCCAGGTGTCCACGGTCAGGACGTCGTCGGCGGCGAGCGTGATGTCGTACTGGAGACGGCGGCCGTCGGACAGCCGGGTCAGCGAGGGACGGCGCACCGGGCCGCGGAACACGATCAGCGGATGGGCCGCCGTGTCACCGGAGTTGACGGCGGTGAGGGTGCCGTTCGTCCCGGCCGTGCCCCAGTCCAGCGGCCAGTCCAGCCCGCCGTCCGGCCAGTCGAGGCCCGGCTCGGGAGCGGGCAGGCCGGTCCTGGCCGTCTGCTCGTCCGTACCGAAGCGGCGCGGATCGGTGGCCGTCCACTGAAGGCTGGTCTTCGACGTGCCGTTCATCTGGAAGGAACGGTCCTGCGGTACGACGCGCCGGCTGATCCGGGCGCGTACCGCCAGGGTCTCCCCGTGCAGCCGGACCGCGAGCCACCGTTCCGCGCCGTCGAGACCGGTGCCGGACCGGAACTCGCCGAGGGTGGTACGCGCCTCCGTACGGGACGCGGGCAGCAGCCAGACCGTCGCGTCGACCAGCCGGGGCTGCGCCCAGCGCGAGCCGGGCCAGGAGCCGTGCTGGTCGGGACGGGGTACGTCACCGATGTCGATGCCGGGCAGATCGTCCCAGCCGCTGAGGCCGGCGCGGTCGATCTCGAACGGGGTACCGGGGCCGAGCAGCAGTCCGGCCCACTGGATCTGCCCGTCGCGGGTGATCAGTGAGCCGGGGGAGGGATCTTCCTGATATGTGGTCGTGGTCTCGGCCATGGGCCGTCACCTCATTTCGTAGGGGAGCCGTGGCCGCTGGGCGGGGGCGGGCGCCGGAGGGGCAGGGCGGGGGCGTGGGCACTCATGCGGCGGTCCGGTTCAGGAACAGCAGGTCCCCGGCGATGACCAGCGCGCTGCGGCCCTCGGGCTCGTGGTAGCAGGGCAGGACGGCGCGGTGCGCCGGACGGCCGGTGGACGGCCCGTGCCCCGGCTCGGCGGGCCGCAGCCGGTCGAGCGCGGACAGCGGGAGTACGGCGCCGGAGTGCGGGCCGCCGCCCGGGGGCAGGACGACACCGCCTTCGGCGAGCTGCGGGATCTTCGGGAGGTCGACCCCGAACTTCTTGCCGAGAACGGAGAAGCTGAGCTTGTTGAGGCCGCCGATGACCCAGTTGGCGAACGCGATCAGGCCGTTGAGGGGGCCCTTGACGACGGAGAGCAGCGCCTGCATGGCGCTGGTGACGAAGCCGCCCATGCCGTTCAGCGCCCGGGACAGGGCGTCCTTCACCCGCTGGAAGCCGCGCGGGATGTCCCGGGTGATCCAGTCCAGCACCGGCCGGACCCCGGACTTCAGACCGTTCCACGCCGAACGGATCAGCCCGGTGAGGGCGCGGGTCGCGGTGGAGACGGCGCTCCTGACGCGTTCGAAGCCCTGCGAGAGCGCGGGGCCGACCGCCTTCAGGACCCCGCCGATGACGGTGCGCACGGTGGTGAAGGCGGCCGAGACGGTCTTCGCGTACAGCCGCACGACGGGACCCAGGAACGTCCAGATCCCCTGGATCACCTTCAGCGCCTGGTCGAAGACCTGCTTCATGATCCGCTGACCCGTCTGCGAGTTGACGGCCAGCTCGATCAGATAGGCGGCGATCGGGGTGATCAGGCCGATGACGAAGCCCAGCGGGTTGGCGCGCAGGGCGACATTGACGGCGGTCATGGCCCCGGTGGCGACGGTGAGCCCGGTCGCGAGCGGCCCCATGATCTTGGAGACGGTGCCCGCGCCCGAACCGAGCTTGCCCGCCAGCCCGCCGAACAGCCCGGCGCCGGTGGCCACGGGGGACAGTGCCCCCGCGACGCCCTTGGCCCTGCCGCCCCCGCCGCGCACCTGGGTACCGGCGCTCCCGGCCGATCTGCCGACCCGGGTGAGCGCCTGCCCGGCGGTCTCCGCACGCCCCTTGACCTGCCGGAGCCCGCCCGTGGCCTGGGTGGCGCCGGACGCGATCCGGCCGGCCGCGGTCGCGGACCGCTGGACGCCCTGCCGGAGGGCCTGGAGCGCGCGACCGCCCTCACCGAGCCGGCTGCGGAAGGAGGCGAGGGCGGGTCCGGTACCGGCGAGCGGATCCCGGCCGGCCCCCGCGCCGAGGCCGGCCGCCGCGGCGCTCATCCGCGCGCCTTGGACAGGAACATCAGCGCCATCGCGGTCTCCCGGAGATCGCTGCCGGTCGCCTCGTGGTAGTTCTCGATGAGCAGCCCGCCGCCCACGGCCCCGGCTCCGAACGCCTGGGCCCGGCCCTGGCGCGCGGTGTGCCGCAGCAGCCGGTCGAGCTTGGACAGCGGCAGCACGGCCTCGGCCTCCCCGGCCTCCGCGACCAGCGCGGCCACACCGCCGCGCCGGGGGGTGACGATGCCGCCCTCGGCCAGCCGCGGAATGGTCGGCAGGCTCACCCCGAAGGACTTCCCGCCGACACCGGGCACCCAGCCGGGGACCGAGACCTTGATGCCGTTGAGCTTCCTGATCGCCGAGTTGATGAGGTCGATCACCCCGTTGAGCGGCGACTTCACCGCGCTCTTCACGGAGTTGAAGGCCCGGGAGGCGATGCCCTTGAGCCCGCCCCAGATGCTGGAGAGCTTGCTCTTGACGGCGCTGAACGCCTGCGGGACGACGTTCCTGATCCAGGAGACGACGGGGGAGATGACCTTCTTGACGCCGTTCCAGACGCTGGAGACCACGCTCCTGACGGCGTTCATCACCGTGGTGATGACCTTTTTCCAGGCGTTGAAGTACGTCCTGATGACCGTGCCGACGGCCTTCACGACGGTGGAGACCGCGGACTTGATCCCGTTCCAGACCGACTTGATCAGCGAGCCGGCCTTCTTCATGATCGGGCCGATCGCCTTCATGACGGCGCTGATGACCTTCTTGATGGCGTCGAAGGCGGTCTTCATGACCTTCTGCATCGTCTTCGAGCGGGCGGCGGTCTCGACCACCTTCTCGATCAACGGCGCGAGCAGCCCGAGCAGCACGCCGATGAGGTTGCCCTTCATGGACTTGTTCAGCCCGTTCATGCCCTTGGACGCCTTGTCGGCCCCGGACTTGAACTTCCCGACCTGAGTCCCACCCTTCTGCCCGGCCTGCCCGGCCTTGGTGAGCGACTTGGCGGCACTGTCGGCCCTGGTCCTGAGGGTGCTCAGCTCGCGGGCGGAGGACTGGGCGGAGGACTTGATCCTGCCGATCTCACGGCTACTGGCCTGCGCCTTGCCCTGAAGGGTCCCGGCCGCCCGGCCGGCGGCGTCGGCCTGCGTCTTGAGGCTTCTCAGAGACGCCGATGCTCTGTTGAGGGAGCTGACCAAAGTCATGAATTCTCCAATCGGTCGGTCGTCCTGCTGCTAAAATTCCTGGTCAGCGGTGTATTTTTATTTTCTGGGGGGCCGGTGAAAATAATTTCCGGTGTGGCGGTGATCTTGCTTCTCGCTCTGTCCTTCGTGGTCTTCTTCGTGCTACGCGTACTGCTCCTCATGTTTCTGGAGAGACTGCGTCTGAAGATGCGCGGAGCGGAGGCCGAAGGTGTCTGTACCGGATATTCCAGCGGGCGCTACGGAAACGGCGTGGCGATCGACTTCGAGGATCGCGACGGGCGCGCTCGGCACATGGTGTCCCACTCCTGGCGAGGGGTGTTGCCCGAAGTGGGGAGCCGGGTGACGGTCGTTCATCTCCCCCGGAGCCCCGAGGTCTCCGACGTCGCACCGATCCGCTCTCTCGTCCCGAACGCCCTTTACCTGGCGGTGGCACTCCCCGCTCTGGCCGCGGTCGGGGCCTCGGGAATCCTTCTCGCGATCCACGTGGTACGCGGGGTGTGGTTCTGAGGAGGCGGCGCCCGGGACAAGATGGGGAATTTCGTTGCGCAACACGTCCGTTGAGAGCGGAGCTCCGGCAGGATCGCGCGATCCTGGCGCTCCCTGCGGGCCGGGACGCCCGTCAGGTCACCGTCGGCCACGCCGGACGTAGCCTTCTGTCGGAGCCCGCCGACGGTCCGGGGCGCCGAGTCGATCCCCTGAAGTGCGTCCCCGGAGGGAACCCGAAGCGAGCTCGGGGCTTGTACAAGAGGCAGGTTGCGTTCAATCTTTAGGTGGCTGGTTTGGGGGAGTGAAGGTGCCCGAGAGGTGGTGAGGCTCAGCCCAGGGCCTGTGCCAGCGCCGCGACATGCCGTTCGAGCCGCGCGAGCTGGTCGAGTTCACTGCCCGAGGCGCCTGGACGGGCTGCGCGCTGGATCTCGCTGCGGGTGGTTCGGGATGCGCTTCCGGCCCGGCCGACCTTGGTTTCGAGGGCGTTGATCCGGCGATTCGAATGGTGGATCTTCTCGTGGGCTCCGGTGGTCATGACCTGAAGACGTTCGACGGACTTGAACAGGGTGTCCGTGTCGCTCTTCCCTCTCCACAGCACCCCCCACTTGTTCCGGGTGATTCCGAATCTCCCCAGCAAGGTATCGCCCAGAACTTCGGTATTGAGGAGAGGCGGAAGTTCTAGTTTAAATGCGGTGAGAGCTTGGGTGACGATGGCGATTTCGAGAACCTTGTACCAGTCGAATTTCCATTCCTCGTCCTCCTTCTCCTTTGCGGCCCACTTCTTGTCGACGTCCTTTCGGAGCTTGTCGACGTAGACGATCTCCGCCTTCCTTCTGAGCTCCTCCACGACGAAACTGGTGTCGGCTTTGGTCTCCTGCAATGAGTTGAGCTTCCCCGCGACTTCCGGTTGTATTTCATTTCCCATAGGGATCCCCCTTTTCTGGGCTCATCAATATCCGCTTCCCGGGATCGCGAGATTTCGCGAAAAGTAAGGAAATTAAATGATCTACTGGGTTCTTTTTAGTGGTTTAGGATTTTTCTGTTTCGGATTGGCCCTGCTTGTTTCCGACTTGCGGGGGTTCAATCGTCGCGAGCGGGCCTTCGTGACGTGTAAAGGTTCCCGGCCGGGGGAGTTCGGTGAAACGATCTATGAAATGGGCCCGGTGGTCCGGAACGGGAAGGTCGCCGAAGGGGCGGTACGGGGGAAGTCCCTGGGAATCCGAGTCGGGCATCAGGTCGAGGTCGTGTACGATCCGAAGCATCCGCATCGGATGCATCTCGCGGACAAGGCGCCTCGCCTTCCCACTCTCCCGGTCACTGCTTTCTTCTCGATTGTCGGAGTCCTGTTGTCGTTGTACGGGGTCATACGCTTCGGCTGAAGAAGCAGGCAAAGTAGGTAGGGGCTTGTGGGTTCCTACCCGGAAGGCCCCATCGGGTGCCGCGAAAATGAGGGAGGCGAGAGCTCCATCTCTATGCCGTCGAGCGTAGGGGCGCCTGTGAATGCCATCAAGCGGATCATATTTGACCGCGAGGGTCCGCAACGAGCGGAAAGCGTCGAGCACCTGAATTCGGCGGGCTCGCAGCATTCGGGATCTTTTCCCGGTGTCTTTCGGACGCCATGACGGCAGCGGCGTCCGTCTTTCGTTTCGCCTTCTGAAGGCCGTGCGCTCAGGAGGGGAATGTCGCCGCCGTAAACGGGGCGGCGACTCGGGGCCGGAGGTGGGTCCGGTGAGGGCTCTGGTGTGCGGCGTGTGACGGGTGCCGGGCGATCTCGGCAGGAAAGTCGTGCGGTCGGCCTCCCGTCCCATACGCCGGCGATGTGATTTTCCGCCATGGAGAATCAGATAGTCGTGGCCTCGGGTTTTTCCGTCACCCATTTCATCCTCATGTTGCCCCTGCTCGTGGCGGCGGTCCGGCTGGCTTTCGTGGCGGTCGAGTCCGTTCTTCTGGGGCTCAGGGGCTCTTGTGCCGTGGGGAATCTGAGAGCGGCACACCTATGCCCGATACGTGTCGCCGTCATGGCGAAATTTACTCTGGATGACGGCCGGACATTCAGATGCCATGGGCGGTACAGGGGTATGGCGGCAGCGGAAATCGGGGACGAGGTGGAAGTGATCTACGACCCCGGAAACCCGAAGCGGGCCCGGGTGGCTCCGGTGGATTTCGGCGGGGGATAGGCGGGTCGCCGTCATGGCCGCTGTAGCGGCGGTGGCCTGGGGCGTGGGCGCTCTTGAATGTGGTCGTCTGGATCCACCGGGCGCGCGGACTCGATGGATCAGTGGAAGAAGCGGGTCAGGTCGGCGTGGCTGGGGGGTTCCGGGGGCGGCGGTGGTGAGGGGAGTGCGGGTTCGCCGGGCGGGGCGTGGTCGGGGTGGTCGCCCGGGCGGGGGACCGGGAGCGGGGGTTCCGGGGCGTCGGCGGATTCGTCGGTGTTGACCGTGGCGAACATCCAGTTGGCGGCGGCCAGGTGGTCGACCGCGGCGGCGAGGAGGTGGTCGGTGACCGACCATTCGGCTTCCTCGCCGTGGAGTTCCAGGGTCAGGGCGCTGTCGCGTGGCATGTGCTTGACCAGCACCGCGAGCCGGCGGCTGGTGAGCCGGCCGCGGTGCCAGTCGAGCAGGTCCACGCCGTAGTGCCGGAGGAGGTCGGCTTCGAGGGCCTCGGCGTGTTCTTCTACGAACGCGACGAGGCTCAGCCTTCCCCCAGGCCGAGCCCGGTCTCCTTGCCGTACGCCTCCAGAATCGCGGCGATGTCCTGGACCGTGATGTCGTGCCGGGCGAAGCGGGTGAACTGCTGTTCGCCCAGGAGGAGCCCGAGCAGCCCGTCGACGTCGTTGTCGTCCAGGTCGCGCAGGGCCTTCGCGGTGGCGCGGCTCAGTTCGGTGGGGAGTTCGAAGGTGTCGTCGTCCAGCTCGAACGACCAGGTGCGGCCGAGCGCTTCGAGGCGCTGGGCCCGCGCCGCGTTGACGTTGAAGGAAGTCGCCATGGGTGTCTCCTGCCGATGAGGGGGTGGGGTGGAGCGGGGTGGGGCGGTTGAGGCGGGGGGGGTGGTGGTGGGGGGGGGGGGGCGCGAGGGGGGGAGGGACGCGCCCGACAGCCCACCCCGCGGACACGGGGACGAGAGACACCAACACAA
>NZ_JBHZDA010000093.1:0-4921 GCF_042755665.1 Streptomyces sp. NPDC059142 | reverse complement strand
GTGTGTCTGTGTGTTTGTGTTTTTTGGGGGGGGTGGTGTGTTGGTGGGGGGGGGGGGGGGGGGGGGGGGGGGGGGGGTGTGGGGGGGGGGGGGGGGCCCCCCCCCCCCCCCCCCCGGGGTTCTCAGGCCACCGGCGACGCGTACGCCGGGTCCTTCATCAGGAAGGTGGCCAGCGGCTCACCCTCCTTCGCGGCGAGCGCGGTGAAGGTGACGCCGAGCAGCGCCGCGGCCTTGCGGGCCAGCTTGATGTCGTCCGACGCCGTGACCTGGCCGCGCGGGATGACGAAGCGGTACGTCACGTCCGTACCGTCGGTGAACTCCAGGCCGAGGGCGCGCTCGTCGAACTGCGGGCCGTCCGGGATGGCGTACGAGAAGACGCCCTCCGCGCTGGCCACCGGCTCCACGGCGTCGCCGCCCATGAAGAACGGCAGGGTCGCCTCGTTGAACTGGAGCATCGAGAACTTCAGCGTCAGATCGCGGTCCGCGTAGATGAAACGGGCCGGGCTGACGGACTGCCAGGTCTCGACCGGGTCCAGCTTGTCCTTCTTGGCGAAGGTGACGCCGTCGGTGGAGGTGTAGCCCAGGTCCTTCCACACCTGGGGGTCCCAGTCGGTCGCGAAGTTGGCCGGCGCGCTCGCACCCGCCGCGGCGACGAAGAGGCGGCCGGTGCCGGCGATACGGATCTGGGAGGAGTCGTTCGCAGTTGCCATGAGGGCTCCTTGGTGAGGTGTGGTGCGTGATGTGGTGGTGCCGGGATGGGTGGTGCTGCCGTGGGTACGGCAAAGGCCCCGCCGGTCGGCAGGGCCTTGTCTGTGGGGCGTACGGGGGTACGGAGAGTTGCGGGGCCCGCGGGGCCCCTGGGGGGCCGCCGGGGCGCCGGCGTCAGTCCGTACGCATCGAGAACCGCATGACGCAGAGGTAGCGGTTCGCCGCCGGGTAGAGGTATTCGGGCAGCCAGCGCGGTCCGTCCGCCTCCACGACATCGGTGATCGTCGTGGGGCCGTACCGGGTGCCGCGCGCCTTGAGGAGTTCGGCCCGGGCCGCGTTGGCCAGCAGATGGGCCGTGGGCTTGTCCGGCCCGTAGCACTCCAGTTCGATCAGTGGCAGATCCAGATGGAGATCGTCGATCCAGGCGCCGCCCCGGCGCGAGACGATCACGGCCTTCTGGGTGCCGTCGAAGCCGGGCGGCGGGGTCTCGTCCACCGTGGCGTCGGCCAGTTCGGGCCGGTCGGAGAGGAGTTCCACGACGATGGCCTCCACGTCGGGAAACGTACTCGGGGGAGTGCTCATGACGGCATATCACTCCAGTTCGTAGGGGTCGGGGCCCGCAGCCGGAGCCAGGGGCCCCGGGTACGCCAGCGGCGGAGCTGCACCCCGGAGGGAGGTGGGCACAGCTCCGCCGCTGCACCCATTGTGATCCATGTCGAGCGAGAGCGCAACTAGTGCGTGTGGGCGCGCAATTAGTGACGGTCCGGAATCGATTCGGTTCACAGTGGTCACTCAGGGCTTGCGAGCGATACGCTGCGTATCGAACACGCATTCGAGAAGGTGGCGGTGAGATGAGCGGGGAGCACGAGAGCGATGCGCAGGAGCGGCTGAGTGAGATCGTCGCCGTGGTCGTGGAAGTGGCGGCCGAGGCGGGTGAATCCGGTACCTACACCGGCGAGATGGCCCGGACGCTCACGGCGGTGGCCGTGAAGGTCGGCGCCCGGATCGCCGTCGAGGCAGAGGTGCGCGGCTTCACCGGCGGCTGGCAGGAGGCCGTCGCTCTCGTCGGTACGGGGACGCCCGCGCCTCCCCGTACGCCGGCGGTCCCCGCCGAAGGGCCCGAGGCCCCGCACGGGCCCGCCGCGCCCTGACGGCGCGCACGCGGACCGGGCGTTCCGACCCGCGCACGCGAACCGACGCGACACGCGCGAACCGACGCGACACGCGCGAACCGACGCGGCACACGCGAAAGGGCCGGCCGCCCTCCCTCGCGCCGGGGCGAGGTGATGAGGGCGGCCGGCCGGATGTGCGGGAGGGCCAAGGGCGTTACGGCCGGGGCCGGTCCGGCGGCGAGGACCGGCGTCCGTGCGCCGCGCGCTCCGCGGCGAAGACGTCCTCCAGCCGGTAGAGCAGGGCGCGGCCCCGGCTCCCGGCCGGGGTGAGATGGCCGAGCTGGACCCACTTGCGGATGGTCGCCGGGGCCACCTCGACCTCGTCGGCCGCCAGCGCGCCCGTGATCAGGGGGGTGGTGGGGGAGTTCACCGCGCGCCCCCGTCCGCCGGGGCCTCCGACACCGCCTCGGCCATCTCCCGGGCGTCGCCGCCCGCCGAGGCCGCGAGCCGGGCCCAGGAGTCCCGCTCCCAGAGGTGGCGGTAGGCCGGATCCGTACGGCAGTCACACTCCCGGGTGTCGCACCGGCAGGCCGGGTTGACGCAGAGCACCGCCCCTCGGGACGGGAACGCGCGCAGGGAGACCGAATCGCACCAGGGGCAGCGGCCCCCGACCCGCACCATCGGTTCCGTGTCGCCGAGCGCGCGCCCGCACCGCCGGGCCATACGGCGGGTCTCGTCCCGTACATGCGCGGCGAGCACCTGGTGGGCGGCGACCCGGTCCAGCAGCCGGGCCAGCCGGACCAGCCGCTCGGGCACCGTCGCGCGGCGCGGGCGTCCGAGGTCCAGCTTGTCGTGGACGGCCTCCTCCAGCTCGACGATCCCGTCGGTGATGTCGCGGATCGCGTCCGAGATGTGCAGCCGCAGCGGGGCGGTGGAGTGGCCGGGGACGGCGAGGCCGTGGCGCTGCTCGACGAGCAGGGCGTCCGTGCGCTCGGCGCGCACGCGCGCGGAGTCGGCGGCGAGCTGGTCCGGGGTACGGGGCTGCCGGTCACCGGCCGTGGTGGTGGCGGTGGCGGATCCGGCGCCCGGGACCAACTCGGTCAGCAGCTCGGGGAACTGACGTGTCAGTACGTCCAGCCAGAGCGCGGCGGCGTCCGCCGCGGCCCCGCCCGGCCGGGCGCCGGCCTCGGCGGGCGGGTCGGCGCGGGGGCCGGCGGTGTCGTGGCGGCTGGTGGTGGTGCGGCGGGTCACGGGCATGGGCGCTCTCCCAGGGCAGGCGGGTCCGGGCGGACGGGGCTGGACGAAGGGATCCGGGGTACGGGTCCTGGCGTACGGCTTCGAAGGGTGGTGGTGCGGGCATGCGGCTTCGGAGGGTGGCGAGTCGGACGTACGGCTTCGGGTGTACGGGTCCGGGCGTACGGGTTCCGGGGTGCGGGTCCGGGTGTACGGATCCGGACGGGCGGCCCGCGCACCCGCGGCGGGGCGGTGACGTCATGGTCACTCCCTGTCGCGGTATCGACCCTGACACGTTGCGCGCTCGCACGCAATCAACTTTGCGTGTGATTTCGGAGAGCGGGCAGACGCCAGGGGGAGAAGGGTCTTTGCTGAATCCGCACACTTGGCCTCTTACTCGTGCATAATTCCGTGCGCGCAAGCGCGATACGCTGGTTCGGCTTCGGAGGGAGGCGCCCCACCCATGACCACCAGTGACCTTGATCAGTTCGCCGCCTGGGTCGAAGAACTGATCCGTCGCCGCGGCTTCGACATCGACAGTCCGCGGGGCGGAGGCAAGTCCCGGCTGGCCGACGAGGCCGGAGTGCACCGGGCGGCCATCACCCGGCTTCTGCACCGCCAGAGCATGCCGGACCTGGAGACGACCCGGCGGCTCGCGCGCGTGCTCGGCGTCCCGGTGCGGGACATGCTGATCCGCTCCGGGCGGCTGACCGAGAGCGATCTGCCCCTGCCGGATCCGGAGCAGCTCCAGGGCGGGCCCGGGGCCGGTCCGTACGAGGTGCGCCGGCTCACCATCGAGGAGGCCGCGATCGGGCTCGGCGTACCGGAGGAGCAGCGGGAGATGTTCATCCGGATCGCCGGACAGTTCCTGCCGCCCCCGGCGGCCCGCGGCGCGGACCGCACGCCGCTCGCCTCGGAGTGACCGCACGCCGCTTCGCCTCGGAGTGACCGCGGGCCGTCGGAGGCCGTCGCGGGCCGGGCCGGAGGGGCGCCGTACCCGCGTCCGGAGCGTCCCGATCCGCCCTCCCTCCCGGCCATGATCGGGTAGTAGGGTGATTCGGCCTGCGCCGCACGGACGCGGAGGTCAACCCCCCAGGGGGCGTCGACGAGCGCGGCCGGTACGGCCGGTGCGACCGGCGGGGGCGGCTGACGCGCGACGCGAAAGAGGGACGGTGCGTGGCCGAGGGGGACGGGAAGACCCGGCAGCGGCGTGCCGGCCGGCGGGGGCGCGGCGCGGCCGACCGCGTGAAGCCGCCGAACCCTCCGGGCTCCCCAAGCTCCCCGAACTCTCCCGGCTCCCCAGGCTCCCCCAACTCTCCGGGCTCTCCCGGCTCTCCGGGTTCCCCGGGTTCCCCGGGTTCCCCGGGTTCCCCGGGTTCCCCGGGTTCCCCGGGTTCCCCGGGCCCCGACGATCCGCCGAAGCGCAGGCCGCCGGAGGGTTCCGAGGCCCCGGAGCGCGCCGGGCCGGGTGACCCGCCGGCCGATCTCCAGGGGCTGCTGGCCCGCTTCCACGAGCGCCTGGAGCGCCACGCGCCCGAGGATCTCCTGGTCGTGTCGCGCGACGAGCTGGGGGAGCGGGAGATCAAGGCGTACGCGGACGGCTGGCGCGACGCCATGGCCACGGTGGCCACGTACGGGACCACGCGCGAGCGGGCCGGTGCCCGCCCGGGGCCGCCCCGGCTGAGGCTGGTCCACCGACGGGGTACGGAGCAGGCCCCGGATTCCGACGGGACCACGACCGCGCCCCCGCCGATGCCGCCCCCGCCGATGTCGCCGGACCCGGACCCGGACCCGGACCCGGACCCGGACCCGGACCCGGACCCGGACCCGGACCCGGACCCGGACCCGGACCCGGACCCGGACCCGGA
>NZ_JBHZDA010000092.1:27337-28677 GCF_042755665.1 Streptomyces sp. NPDC059142 | reverse complement strand
CGGTGGGTTCCGCGGCGACGGCGCCGGTGTCCTCCGTATGCGGTTGTCCGCGCGGCGCCGTCTCCCCGAGTCGGACGGCGCCGTGCAGCCCTCTGCCTGGCTCAGCTTTCGGCCAGGATGTGGGAGAGCTCCGTGTCGAGATCGAAGTGACGATGCTCTGTGCCCGGTGGCACCGCGGCGTCGGTCCTCTTCAGGAACGACTCCAGGGCCCGCGCGGGGGCCTCCAGCAGGGCTTCGCCCTCCGGGGAGCTCAGAGCGATGCAGACGACGCCCTGACCGTGGCTGCGGGACGGCCAGACACGGACGTCGCCGGTGCCGGTGGGCCGGTGCAGCCCCTCGGCGAGAAGGTCGCGGGCGAAGACCCACTCGACCGTCTCTTCGGCTCCGGTGTGGAAGGTGGCGTGCACGGCATAGGGATCGGCCGTGTCATACCGCAGGCCCGCGGGTACAGGCAGTGAGGACTCGCTCGATACAACGAGGCGCAGGTGCAGCTCGCAGCTGACCGTGGTGTTCATAAGCGCCAGGGCCTTTCGCTCAGTGTGCGCTCGGGGATTCGCACGTCGGCGAAATCGACATGCCACCTACGGTGCCGTTGTAAACCCCTCTGTCTGTTTTGCGATGCTTCGGGTAGCTCGTACGGCGGTGTGCTACTTCGACTCGTACCGCCATTCCAGTGATCCCCGCGATTCCGGTACGTTGGGGGTCATGCACGCGCAGAGTCACGAGCGGGACCAGACTGTCGCCCCCGCGGCGACGGAGCCCGCCACGGGGGACATGGCGGCGGAGAAGGTGGTGGAGCCCGAGCGGGTGCTGGGGTCCCGCGCGCCGCGCTTCATCAAGGCGTCCAGGCCGCTCCATGTGAGCTGGCAGGTCGGCGTCTTCCTGGCCGGTCTCGCGGTGGTCGCCGCGGGCGTGGCCATGCTGGTGCTGCCCGGACCCGGCTGGGTGGTGATCTTCGCCGGCATGGCGATCTGGGCCACCGAGTTCGTCTGGGCCCAGCTCGTCCTGCGCTGGACCCGGCGCAAGGTCAGGGAAGCCGCGCAGAAGGCCCTCGACCCCAAGGTCAGGCGCCGCAACATCATCCTCACGAGCGTCGGCCTGGTGATCTTCGCCGTGCTGGCCGGGATCTATCTGTGGAAGTTCGGCATCGTCCTGCCCTGGAAGATCGACCGATGACCGGTGACGCGTCCAGGGACGCCCCTGACATGGGGTAACGTATGCCCTGCGCCCGGGCGATTAGCTCAGTGGGAGAGCGCTTCGTTCACACCGAAGAGGTCACTGGTTCGAACCCAGTATCGCCCACCCGGAACCGGGGGGGGGGGGGGCGCCACCAGAGGGGC